>JBEICB010000301.1:0-4967 GCA_040373655.1 Pirellula sp.
GTTACAGCGTCATTTGGAGGTCAATCCGATCAAGGCATGGACAAACTCGGGGAGTGCACGCCGCAACGGGGCCTTTGATACCGATAAGATCTATTTCGAGTACCGCGAAGGAGTCTTCAGCTGGGCTGGAGTCGACCTCGGCCCCCACCGCGCCCGCTTCGCGGAATTGCTGCGCGAGTTAGTTGATTGGTGGATGGCAGAATTCATCGATCGCTTAAATCATCGGTCAGGATATTTTTGTCGAATAATCGCGTCGAACAACAGTCCGATCATCAAATTACCTGCAAGGACCGGTGAAACGAATATTCCGATCGACCGGGTCGCGGTTGAAATTGACGGGCTTAACTACATGGCGAAATTCGCGAAGCAGTACATCAACGTGATAAGAAAGACGACCGAGTCGAAGGAAAACCTACTGCGGGAGATATTAAGAACTTGGTACGGTCCGACTGTGGGGAAAACTGGTACAAGATTCCGGGTGCAATTACTTCAAGAGGGGGACGTTTGGCACCTTCGCAGGGTCTAAGACATATTCCACAGCATCAAACTACAGGATAAATGCTTTAGTGAATCTCTTGTCAAGGACTCCGTCTGGATTTATCGATCCTGTACATGTACGCATTTCCTTGCTTTTTGAATTCGATTTTCCCCTTTTCCCTTAGATGACAGAGGTCACAAGAGGAAATTTTTAGAAGCTTCATTGCTTCCTTACTTCGGACCCAAGATTCTTCATGTGGATCCTTGTTCTTTCCTTCCTGATCTTCGGTCATTCTTGGCACGACGATTGCCTCCCAATAACTCTTCTTCCCAATTCTTGAGCGATCGACGCCCGGCAAGCTCGTCCAGCGGCGAGACCGGTTTTTACTTCGCTCAACGTCAAACCCAGTGTAGTCATCAGACACAAATAGCCACTTATGGTGGTAGATATAGGGATCCGATGGCATCGTTCGACGCTGGACGGAACCATCTGCATTGACGACGATGATACCTCGGATTACCGGCTCTTCTTCGGTATCGAAGTTCGGGCAATCGATGAATGAAACGGCATCGTTTCGTTGGTTGAGCTTGACGACTGTGTACTGATAATGCTCGGGAAGATGCCTTTTCGCCCATTCGACAGGCTCCCCTAATCGTTCTTCGTAGTCACGATGTAGGTAAACCGCGTAGCCAATCTCTTTACCAACACCGAATCGCGTCGACCTTACCGGGAGCTCCTGTATCTTAGCTTGATCCTGCAGAGGCAACTCACACTGAGTCTCCACTTGATCCTCCGAGTCGGTATCGATGGCGATATTGGCCGAAACGATAAATTGGGGCGTCGAACTCGTTGTGTCTGTTAGCGAAAGGTCTTGTTTTGTTTCGCTGGAATTGTCGCCATTTCGAGTGAAAGAGTCTTTAGAGGGAAGTCGTCGCCTTCGCACTCCTTCTTGGTACAAGAGACGATAGCCGCGAATCATTAGTCCTGATTCCTGAAACTTTGTCTGCCACTGCTCCACGGACAGCATATCCCGGCCTTCTTCGATCAGCCCGTGTTGCATTTCCTGAATGCTAAATCGTAGGAATCGGGTGTGCCATGGATGATCGGGTTCTATCATTTTCTCCTTTCGGTCTAACAAGAGCGGATTCTTGTTTTCGGAATGATCGATGCATTGTAGATAAAGGTTTCTGAGTGATAGCTTGATCGTTCTTCTGACAGGCGGATGAGGATGCGAGTCGAATTTCGGGCATACCAAATAAGACACCTTACCGGAGAAACGGTGCAGCTTGATCACGTTCGCATCCTCAATATCTCCAAGGTATGCACGTGCACAGCCTTCGAAGACTCTTAGGATCGGATCGAGGGAACTGATTGCGGATCGATGGACATACAGCGCGTTGGAGGTCAATCTGCCGATCGTCGACTGCTGGCATGCAAGATCAACCAGTTCCGATTTCCCCGAGTTGAACAGCAAAATGTCCGCTGAATCGCATGCATGTTTGTACCCACCGAGGAATTCCTTGATATCACGTTGGATTGCCAAGGAGAGTTGCGAGAAAGGGGGCCTCTTAGGAAACCGTGCAAGTGCAAGATAGACCTTCAAGTCGTCGATGCGTGATTGGCGAATAGTATCCCAAGGGTCAGATCCAGTGACCTTGCGAATGAGCTTAAAAGCTCTTTTGAAGCTACCAAAAGATGCGATCACCTCATCGCTACGATCAAATTCGTCTTGAAATGGGAGTCGAGCAAGATCTGCTGCCACACGGATAAGTGCTTCGAGCAGATCGCGGTGTCGGTCAAATTCTATCTCGGAGGCCCGACGTCTAGGAACAAAAGCACGACGTTTAAACTTTGAAACGCTGAACGATTCTCTTAGTGTTGGATCTTTGAAAACGTAGAACACCCCGGGAGCGGCTGGTATGGCCTCAGTACCCAACGATTGCTCGATGTATTCACGGAGTTCCGTTTGGGTATAGTACTTCTGGAAGGTTTGGATCCGTGTGATGATCCCGTCGCTGTATTCAAATTCGCCGTCTCCGGAACCGTCTATGGCGATTCTGGCCGAAACAACGAGAACTTTCTTGGTAAGCTCCCATGCAGCAAACAAGGTTTGCAATCGTTCGGCTTGATCCTCGATTACATTGATGACGTAACCAAGGTTGACAACGCAGGCAGGAATGATTGGAGCTTGGGTTCGGTATGCGGGATCCCATCCCTGGCTGGAGTACCCCATGCGACTGACCTGATCGATGTCGTCGCCATAGCCACAACCATAGTCAAAGAATTCGGTATCGGAACCGAGCAGATTGTCTCTGACTATGCATTTTAGCGGCAGGGAGGGCTCGGTACGTCGAATAGCGGCACGGTGACGCAGGATTTCAACAGGTGGAGACAGGGAAGATTTAGGTTCATCCATGGGGAGAGAGATCGATACCCTTGAGTGACTTGGCAATTGGTTCGGTATTGAGGTCGCTGCATACGGCCCAGCGAAAGATTCGGCAAATTGTGAATCGATCGGGCAGCGACTTGTACCTGAGTGGCAATTGGTCGACGGTTGGAATCGGGACAAAGACTCCGTTGGTGACCGCGAGTTCCCAATTCTCGAAGGATAGTGTGTCAGAAGCGTTTTCGAGGGGGCGAATTACTGCGTGGAGGTTGTGTGCATAGTTCGAGCGAGGATACCCTTTCTTGAAAACGCCGCAAATGTAGATGTAATCGTAAGTATCGCTTGGAACCTCGTCGAGATCCAAAATAGGCATCTGGTCGAGCCTAGGATTGTGTTTGCTGAGCACCTTCCCGTAGGGCCCGCGAAGGCAGTTCGTGCAATGCTTCTGGTCGTTTATACCGAAGACATACTTCATCCAGAGCCAGACGAATTTGGCGGGCTCTAAGTTATGACGCAACTTCAGGACTTTGGCGACATCGGGCACCGGCATCGGCTCGCTCACTAAAAAAGGTGAAGGATTTGGCGATTATTTCACGATACAAAGCACGAACTTCCGGATTTCGCATAGTAATATGCTCACTGTATCTTGTATCCCAGTGTCCAGTGTCGCAAAATACACACTGGCATTCTACCACGTGAGAAAAAACTTGGAGATCGGATCATAGCACACTTGGGAAACGCACTGTGTCGCTGAAAAATACAATCGAAATGCTCTCGAGGGGATCCGCCCAGGCCGTATCCACCTTGAGTCCCAGTGACCACGCGGCTGACGAGCTGAAAAATTATCTTTATGTCTCCACCCCCGTTGAGGATGCTCTCGTTGCCGAGATGCAGGGATCGACAAAGAAGCGAATCATCTTCCTGTGCGGTTCAAGCGGCGACGGAAAATCCGAAATCTTCCGACGCCTATTCGAGCGATTTTCAAAGCACTTCGACTTCCATTTGGACGCAACCCACAGCTTCGATCCAGAAAAAGACGCAATCGAAACCTTGAATGATAGATTTCTGCAGTACAAGGAAGGAAGCAGACCACTAGTTGTAGGTATAAACATCGGGATGCTTGGGAACTTTGCGGCGGATGGAGGGAGAACTCACGGCGATATACGTGACTCCATCCAGAATTTTCTTGTCGACGGAACAGCGACGAATGCGGAACACATCTTCATCAACTTTGAGAAATATCCAAAATTCGAATTGAAAGGGAACGCAATTGAAGCACCTTTCATCGTACAGATCATCTCACGCATTTGTGCAGACAGTGACAAAAATCCGATTTACAAGCAATGGAAACAATCACCGAAAAGTACAAGCCTTCATCGGAATTATGCGGTACTCTGCATACCTGAGGTTCAACAACGCATTTGCTCGCTTCTGTTTTACTCCCATTTGAAGTACGACCAATTCCTGACCGCCCGAACCGTTCTTGACTTCCTTTACCAGATCATCGTTGGTAAGGGGTCGCTGTTTGACAATCTGTTCTGTTGCCAAGGGTCGGACCTTTTCGACTCATTGAGGATGCTCGATCCCTGCAATGCGAGGTCAAAGTCCCTCGACCTCTTTCAAGTGAAAGCATCGCTTGGGATTTACGAGTCTGACTTCGACGTCTTTCAGCAAGATATAACGAATCGGTTTGGAATTGAGCTTAAAGAACCCCGATCTTGGGTTCGGCTGTTTTACCTTATGCAAGATGCGGAACTCAGCAACAACTATCATCAGAGGTTTCGTTTAGATTTGCAGCGAAACCTATTTGATGAATTCCGCCTCGTGTGGCAGCTTCATCGCGACTACGATGGAAGTGACAAAGAGACAAAAGCTAAGATTCGCAAATTCTACAACGACACGCTTATTCCCGCTGTGACTAGTTTTGCTAATCGTTTTGCCCCCGAACTTCGCCGGGATCGATTCCTATTAGGAAAGCCAAATGGATACGCCCTAAGCGCTACTTCAACGATGCAACCTGAGCTAAGCAAACTCGCAGTCGAGGAACCGAGCCACTTACGAAGCTTCAACGTCTTCCTGAGGATTGGTGACGGTTTCAGCATA
>JBEICB010000285.1:0-5328 GCA_040373655.1 Pirellula sp.
GAACGTGAACTCCATGATGGGTCATGTCTTGAAGCGGCTCGAGCATCCCCTCTCGGATCAGGAAAGCGGGGTCCCGTTCCTCGGGACGGAGTCGGCACCAGATTTCAGGAACGAACATACTGATGTCGTGTCCGACTTCCATCTCTGGGCCAATATGTCCGGCGGCGGTACTGAAACCACCCAGGCCGGTAAGGATCATTCCGATAAGGTAGGCGTTAAGATCGTGTACCATCGCCAAGGCGTTGAAAGGGCCTTTGGTCAGGGCACCTTCGCTCCCCGCGCCAGTCGTCGATGGACTCTTGCCGGTTAACGAGCAGACGTAATCCATCATCAGCTCGGGTAGTTCCTGGTAGTGGATAGGATTGAAGACGGCCAAGGAGCGTATACCTGCCGCCTTATCGGGAGGATTGTTCCGCCGACCGGAAAGGATTGCTGAAACAGCCACTGGGACTGGAGCATGGCATTTTGCTCCCCGGAATAATTGGATACCCCGGTAAGCGATGTAGCGCTCTTGGGGGTTGACCAAATCCGGACGGTCTTGGAGATACCGAGGGTTCTTTGAAGGTTTGCCATCGACCAACCGGGGTTCAGCGGAGGAGACAACGTAGGACGCAGTACCATCGACGAATTCTTCCAAACGCTTGCGCATCGGCGCACTGTATTGTTCAAAATCGATGAAGTCGGCTCGTTCCGCTCCGACTACTTCTTTGGTCAGTGGTTCGAAATTGCAAAAGAAGTTTCCGACGTCTGCGATATCGGCTTCGGTTTGCTTGTCGAGTCCGCGATGGACCGCGTCATCGGGGCGCTGAAAGAGTCGGTATTCACAGTTGGCAACAAATTTAAAGCTCTCTGAACGGTTAGAGTAAGGTTCGCAAAGGGCGTGGCCTGGAACGACAATGCTTGCGGTGATGTCGTCTTCCAATTGAATTTTTTCTGCGGCAGCGAAGTCTTGACGCAGTTTGTACATTCTCCAGCGGCCGGTCGCATCGAGACCGATGCGCAAATACATCCCGACGAGTTTTCGGTTGTTGTATTTCAGTTCGTGCCCAGGTTCTCCGTTGACAACATCGACGCTGAAATGACTGTGCCAGTCACCACCCCATTCCGGCTTGTAGAACCTTTTGATGATAAAAGCCATAGCGTAGATATGCGATGGGATTTCTCCGAGCCATTTGTTGTACTCGTCTGTGTATTCTTTGGATGGGGTAAGCAGTTTGATAACGCTGCCGAGGGAGCGACGGTTATCGAGTACGGGGCGGCTCTCGTGTTGGCTATAGTCTGGTTTTTCTTTAGCACCTTCACGCCATCGGTCGGAGTAGTTGCGCTGAAAGATCTCGTCGAGTTTCTTGAAATCCGAATCGATATCGGAAACGAAAATCGAGCCACCTTGCATGTAGTCACTGATCGACTTGCTGATTTCGCTTTTGCCACCTCCGCTGACCGTACAAGGTTTGTGACAGACTGTACCATCGCCTGCGGTTCCAATCAGTCTCCAAGAAGGAGCGCATGGATGTTTTTCCATACGGACTTTGTATCCGCTCGGCGAGATGTAGGTTTTGCCCTGCTCAAGAGAAATGGAATGCTCAATACCGTTACAAGTCCAACTAACGCTTCGTGTTGCGATGCTCGCTCTCGCATCTTCGCGAACATACACCAATTCGGGAAAGTGTTTGTCGACACCATACCCCTGAGACTGCCACGCGATAAACTCGGAGTAGTCACGCACAAGGTCATCGATAGTGCGGCCGTTATAACGCCTAGAATTCCATTGAAAATCTTCCCCAAGATTATGGGTGATGAAAGCGAGCGTGCCGCCAGCATGCTCCTCTTCTACGTTCCCCAAAAGGTTCGCGGCATAGCTTATTTGAGTTTTTACTTCTTTCTTGCAATACCCGTAATAATTATCTGCGATTAAGGTGACGATGACACCCTCGTTTGTGCGGCTGGTAACCTTAAATGCAACCCCATCGTTGTATCGTTCACTCGGGTCTTTCCAACACATGCTGTCTCTGCGTTGCCTAGCTGTCGCTTGATCCCAATGGGGTAACCCCAACTCTTTTTTCGTCAGGCTCGTTAGGTGTGGGGCAAGGATCACGCAGCCGGTATGACCGGTCCAGCGTTCAATGTCGAGAGCAGCATCGTTCTCCGGGACGAGTGGATCTCCGGCGTTACCGAAGATCGATTCGACGAAGTCGAGGTTGCTGACCAAACCGCCGGGCGCAAAGAATCGAATTTCCATCGATTGTTCGTGGCAATAACCGGGCACTGCAGGACGAACGATTGGACGTATCAGGAGGGAAACCCAAGTCTGAGCAGGACTGGAGCGCTCGAGGGTGAAAGGCAGTTGCATCGAACTATTCGGCGGTCGAACGGCAGCGCGAAAGAGGTTTGCAAAGACGTGCTTTGGAACGGCGCGCTTATCACCTGCGATCGGTAAACCACCTTCGGCTACATGGAATGTTCCCTGAGTGGTTCTGCGATCGGCCTTTGGATTGTGTAGAACTCCATTCGCAAGCCTGTAGGAACTGACTAGATCGTTCTGAAATAGTTCGCCGCAATCAGGAAGACTAAGCTCTCTGGCCATTCCATGCTGGCTTAACACCAACGAGGCATTCGGAAGTTTTAGTGGAGTCTCTCCGCAAATGTCCGCAAAGTGCGTGCGAAGAAACGTTTCAATACGTCGGTCGACCGGAGCTTGCATCGCCGCAAGCAATCGATTTTTTTCCTCTAAGTTGGCAAGGAGTCCTTCGGGTAACTCTACGCGCGCCATCGCCTCATCGTCGTGGAGCAAGTCCGAAGCGGCCATTTGCATGTAGATAAACTGACGCAAGCGCTCATGGGCCCGTTCATTGCGTTCGGCGCTTCGAGACCAAGAGAGTTGTCGTTCCGGATTGGTGATAAGCCAACCGTAGTCGATAGTGGCGTCCTGAAGGTGGTTTGTTTTCATTGTAGCGTCTCGAACCGTTGCACTAGAGAATAGAAACGAAGCTTGGAGGCATTCGCTACGGGAAGTGATTAAGCGGATAGAACAACGCAGTCGGGGCTAGCTTGAGGGTGGCTAGGTATAGGTTGACTTGGGTTGTCTGCACAGGCCGAAGAGGATCTCTTTAATGTACACGAATTTTTGCGACCAAGTAATCAGGCTTTGGAATCCTAGTGACAGGTGGTATCCTGTGGATTGGCTTGAGAGACAGCCAGGTGGAACTCACTGGATGGAATGGGAGCGAACAAGATGACAAAGTTGAAAATGCGATCGGAGCAATGGTGGAACAACCCGAGTAATCCTGGGATGACCGCATTGTATCTTGAGCGATTTTTAAACTATGGGATGACCCTCGACGAGTTGCAATCAGGGAGACCGATTATCGGTATTGCGCAATCTGCAAACGACTTAGCTCCTTGCAATCGGGCCCATTTGCAGTTGATTTCCAGGGTTTGCGATGGCGTGCGGGATGCGGGTGGGGTTCCGATGGTTTTCCCGATGCATCCGATCCAAGAGTCGGTAAGGCGTCCGACAGCCTCACTCGATCGCAACTTAGCCTATTTAGGATTAGTCGAAGTACTGCATGGATATCCGCTCGATGGCGTATTGTTCACCACGGGGTGTGACAAAACCACACCTGCGGCCTTGATGGCTGCGGCGACGAGTGATCTGCCCTCGTTGATCTTTAATGGTGGTCCGATGCTCAACAGTTACTTGGAAGGAGAGTTGGCGGGTGCGGGGTCGATCATATGGGAAGCGCGACGCAGACTCAGTGCTGGGGAGATTGATCAAAAGAAGTTCATGGATTTACTGGCTGCTTCGGCGCCGAGTGCAGGGCATTGCAACGTGATGGGAACAGCGTTGTCGATGAATTGTTTAGCGGAAGCGGTGGGGATGGCTTTGCCTGGTTCGGCGGCGATTCCTGCTCCGTATCGCGAGCGAGGGCAGATGGGATATGCCGCTGGCCGTCGGATCGTAGGCATGGTTCATGAGGACCTTCGGCCTTCGAAGATTATGGTGCGCGAAGCGATGCTCAATGCGATTCGGGTAAATACAGCGTTGGGTGGATCGACAAATTGTCCGCCGCACTGGATTGCGATCGCGAGGCATGCTGGAGTTGAGTTAGATTTGCAGGACTGGGAGGATGCGGGCTATGAGATACCGTTGTTGGTGAATTTGCAGCCTGCGGGAACGCATTTAGCGGAGGATTTTCATCAGGCAGGAGGATTGATGAGTGTCATGCGAGAGTTGCTAGAGCATGGAAAGTTGCAGGGGGATTTATTGACGGCAACGGGGAAGACTCTTTCGGAGAATTTGGCTGGGGCGAGGCGAGCGGATGGACAGATCATTCGGTCGTATGATGCGCCGCTGAAGCCCAATGCAGGATTTTTGGTATTGCGAGGGAATCTATTTGAAGCGGCGCTTATCAAGACGAGTGTGATCAGCGATACATTTCGAGCGAGTTATTTGTCGCAACCTGGGAGTGAAGATTGTTTTGAGTGTACGGCGGTGGTGTTTGATGGGCCTGGGGATTATCACGCTCGTATCAACGACTTGGGGGAGGAGCCAGATCCGAATACGTTGTTAGTGATTCGTGGCTGTGGGACTTTGGGATTTCCTGGGAGTGGAGAAGTGGTGAACATGCAGCCGCCGGATGCTTGGATACAGCGAGGGGTGCGGGAGTTACCGACGTTAGGAGATGGTCGTCAGAGTGGTACATCGGCGAGTCCATCGATCTTGAATGCATCGCCGGAATCGCAAGCGGGTGGAGGGTTATCGAAGTTGCGGACAGGGGATCGGGTCAGGGTCGATTTGAAGGGGCGTCGAGTCGACGCTTTGGTGCCACTTGAGGAGTGGAATCAGCGAGAGTACGAGGGTGGGCACCACGTACCGGAGACGGCTACTCCGTGGCAGAAGCTTTATCGCGATCACGTTGGCCAGTTGCACACTGGTGCATGTCTCGACTTTGCTTGTTCGTTTCGAAAAGTTTGCAAGACAGTCCCTAGGCACAATCACTAAAGATTTGGGATACGTTGGTTGAAAACTTCAGAAGGCGTCAAACATTCATTAGTAGAATGGGCCTCCGAGCCCGTTCTGTTTGCAGTTTTTGTCGGCCTCATCAGTTAAGACGATGCATGCATAGGTTGCTTCATCAGTAGAATGGGCCTCCGAGCCCGTTCTATTTGCAGTTTTTGTCGGCCTCATCAGTTAAGACGATGCATGTATAGGTTGCTTCATCAGTAGAACGGGCCTCCGAGCCCGTTCTATTTGCAGTTTTTGTCGGCCTCATCAATTAAGACGATGCATGTATAGGTTGCTTCATCAGTAGAACGGGCTCGGAGGCC
>JBEICB010000388.1:0-2616 GCA_040373655.1 Pirellula sp.
AAACGCGATCGCAGTCCTTTTTCTCGTCTTCTGCGGGGAAGTGGGACCGGATTCGTGCCGAATTGTTCGGCAATAGGCTCGACGCTTGGGCCTTGGCGGCCTGCATTGATCGTAACCGAGTTGTCGGAGATTTGGGGTGCGGCACTGGGGCAATTAGCCAAGCACTAGCACCTTGGGTTTCAAAGGTCGTGGCGGTCGACTCGTCCCCGTCAATGATCCAAACGGCCAAGAAGCGACTAAAGGACTGTCCAAATGTTGAGCTGAAAAAGGGGGATCTCGATGCGTTGCCGATCGAAGACGCGACCCTCGACGACTCCGTTTTGGCTCTAGTCCTCCCATATCTGGCCGATCCCGAGCGAGTGTTTCGCGAGGCGCATCGCGTAAGCCGTGAAGCAGCACGGCTTGTGGTGCTCGACCTCCTGACACACGACCGAACCGAGTACAGAGATGAGCTTGGACACATGTGGCTAGGTTTTTCCCAGTCCCAAATTTTTGAATGGATGAATCAATCAGGGTGGGAACCAGAACACTTTGTTCCAATTCCACCCGATCCCGAATCCAAAGGTACACAGGTGTTTGTCGCCACCGCAACTCGCCGAGGCGAGAGTAATGCGACAAAAACAAATTCCGTGTTTGCGAGTTAAGTGTTTTTTCCTTCAATAAAGCTAGGAATCGTTGATGAGTAAGTTAGCAAATGCCAAAACGTTGGCGTCGAGTGACCCGAGCCGAGTTCCGTTCAAGGTGCGAGCATTCGACCTTCTAGAACAAGGTAAGAGGAAAGATGCCGAAGAATTGGCGAGCTTGGGCCGCAAGGAAATCCAGTTGGCCGAAGATGAAATGCCCGGTTTGATGGCATTGCGCAAGCGCTACGGAGCTAGCAAGCCGCTTGCAGGTGCAAAGATTATGGGTTCGCTTCACATGACCGTCCAAACCGCCGTCCTGATCGAAACACTTGTCGATCTCGGTGCTGACGTTCGTTGGGTTAGCTGTAATATTTTCTCGACCCAAGACACTGCAGCCGCAGCCGTTGTTGTCGGACGTGGCGGGTCTCTGGAAAACCCAGTCGGAACTCCAGTTTTCGCATGGAAAGGCGAAACCTTGCCCGAGTACTGGTGGTGCACCAAGGAAGCCTTGGTTTGGCCAGATGGAACCGGTCCTGACTTGATCGTTGATGACGGTGGCGATGCAACAATGCTGATCCACTTGGGTACACAGTATGAAACGGACAACAAAGTTCCTGAATTCGATCCAGAAACCCAACCAGAAGAGTTCGGTGTTATCTTGGATCTGCTTCGCAAGGAATTGGTCGTTGCAAAAGGCCGCTACACAGCGATGGGTAAAGCCATTCGCGGTGTTTCGGAGGAAACCACTACGGGTGTAAAGCGACTCTACGAAATGACCGCTAAGGGTGAATTGCTGTTCCCAGCTATCAACGTGAACGACTCGGTTACCAAGAGCAAGTTCGATAACTTGTATGGGTGCCGACACTCCCTCATCGACGGCCTGAACCGAGCTTCCGACGTTATGTTGGCAGGCAAAGTAGCAGTCGTATGCGGTTACGGGGACGTTGGTAAGGGTTGCTGCCAAGCATTGCGTGGCCAAGGCTGCCGCGTAATCGTCACCGAAATTGATCCTATTTGCGCGTTGCAAGCGACGATGGAAGGTTACGAAGTCAAGACAGTTGAAGACTTCATCGGCACCGCCGACATTTTTGTTACCGCTACCGGCAACAAAGATATCATCACTGCCGAGCACATGCTCAAGATGAAGGACAAGGCAATCGTCTGCAACATTGGTCACTTCGACAATGAAATCGACATGGCCGGTTTGGAGAAGCTACAGAAGACAGGCAAAGCAGAACGCCGCAACATCAAGGCTCAATTCGACCAATGGTACTTCCACGATACCAAGCGAAGCATCTTGGTTTTGGCCGAAGGCCGTTTGATGAACCTTGGTTGCGCAACTGGTCACCCAAGCTTTGTGATGAGCACGAGCTTCACGAACCAAGTTCTCGCGCAATTGGAACTGTGGCAAGAACGCGACAGTGGCAAGTATGACAAGCGCGTCTACACGTTGCCTAAGCACCTCGACGAAGAAGTCGCTCGCTTGCACTTGGAAAAGCTCGGCGTGAAACTCACCAAGCTGACCGAGCCGCAACGATCGTACCTAGGCGTCGACGACCAAGGGCCATTCAAGCCTGATCACTACCGCTACTAAGACCCCATCAGCAGGGGCTTCACAGAAGAGGTTTTCGTTTTTCTGTGATCGGGTTTATTTCCAGCGAGTCTCCAAGAGGCTCGCTGGTTCGTTTATAGCGTCAAATTTCGTCGAATAAAACGACTTACTACGCGACGACCCGTGTTTCCGCAGCGAAGCAACCACATTGTGTCCGCGACGAATCTTCCGATTCCTTTCGCAAATAACACTAAGCGTTTGATCAACTTGATCGATCAAAGCGCAGTAGACATGACACAACATCTCATTTGCTAGAGTATCTCAACGTACACCGGGTCGCATACATAAAGAAACGAGTGAATGAGCCCGAGCAAGAGTCTCGTGCCATTGCAATTAAACGTTGATAAAAAAAGGGCCCGAGGATTAACCTCGAGCCCCCCC
>JBEICB010000031.1:0-32981 GCA_040373655.1 Pirellula sp.
GAATACAGCGCCTGTCCGGGTACGCATCCAATGGGAGTTGTCAGTGTTTCTGGTCCAGGCCGCCATTGAGCCGTGTGGGCCTGTGGCATCAATGATCCAAGTGGCTTGGATGGATGCATGGGGTATGGAGTCTGGGGTGCGAGAGTCTGGGGGTAGATAGCTAAGGTCGATGTTCCAGGTGTGGGGTACTTGATCAAACGTTGCTTTTGTAATGGAGGATTGCTGAAGTAGTTGTACCCCGGCTTGTGTGGCTTGTTCTACGAGAAAGGTATCGACACTGCTTCGTAGCCAGTGTGTATCGCTCCAATGATCCTGGGAGCTTGCGGCGACGAGGAGAGAGTTTTTGGTGATTTCTGCTGGGTTAATGGGTTGATTCGGTTGATGTGCGTAATAGGAAAAACCTCTTTTTTTCCCGCAGAGCACATTGGGGAATTGGTTTTTCCAGGTGCCCCAACAAGCGAGTGGGGCGAGATTAGAGAGGTTCCAGCGTTGGGCGAGATGGGCCAACAGGAAATCGGCGGTAGGAGTAGAGGACTCGCCGATTGCGAATCGTGGGTGTGTAGCTTTATCGATCAGGACTGCAGAGCGACCTTGGGACGCAAGTATCCATGCAAGTAAGCTACCGGAGAATCCGGAGCCTACGATAGCAAAATCAAAGCTCTTGCGATTAACGCTTGGAGAACTGGGTACCACGGCGAGCACCGCGGAGACCGTACTTCTTGCGTTCCTTCATGCGGGAATCGCGTGTAAGGAATCCGTCATCGCGGAGAGGTTGAAAGTTTTCTTCTGCGAGGCTCACCAAGGCTCGGGCGAGTCCCATTCGCACAGCGCCGGCTTGGCTCATTGGCCCTCCGCCGGAGACGCGAGCGATGACATCGACTTTGTCGGAATGGCCGACGTGGTCGAGTGTTTGGGTAACGAGGCGACGTTCGCCGTCGCTGGTGAAATAATCTTCGAAAGCTCTATCGTTGATGGTAATCTTTCCGGACCCTGGACGAACGCGAACGCGAGCGACGCTGGTCTTTCGGCGACCGGTTCCCAGGCTATCTCCGGAGATCTTGTCTTTCTTGATGAACATGCCTTACTCTCGCTCGGACTTTATCAGGGAATGAAATATCGTGTTATGTACGTTTTGGTCGTGGGTCGCTATTGCCTAGTTTCTCAAACCGAGTTCACCTTGAAGTGAAGTGGATGGAGGCAATTAGTTTGACTTGATTCGTGGTGGAAAAGGGATTGGCGATTGAGCTTGATGTGGGTGCTCGTTGCCTGCGTAGACTTTTAGTTTTCCGAGCATGTGGCGAGCGAGGTTGTTCTTTTTGGGGAGCATTCGCTTGACGGCGAGGAGAACGAGGTCTGTAGGTTTACGTTCGAGGCGTTCGCCGTAGGATTCGATCTTTTGGCGGTGGTAACCGTTATACCAGGTATAGTGACGGTGTTCGAGTTTGCGACCGCTCATCTTGACTTTTTCAGCGTTGATGACGACCACGTATTCCCCGGTATCGACATGTGGGGTGTATTGTGGGCGGTGTTTGCCCATCAAAACCATTGCAATTTCGCTTGCCAAGCGACCTAGGGTACAGTCGGTTGCGTCGACGACGTACCATTTCTGATCGACTTTACCTGTTTTGGCTACCGTTGTCTTTTGTTGAGCAAGCATAACAATTCTTCAACTTTTCTTGATGTTCTGAGCTTGGACGGCGAAAACCGCCCAGATTGGCTACAAAAATGCCAATGCTTTGGAATATCGGCCTCTTTTGGAATATCGGTCGCTGAGGGAGCTAACACCCAGTGAGCCTTATCAGAAGGGGGCGAAAGTATAAATCCGGTGTTGAATTCCAGCAAGTGGAAATTTGGGAGGGAATTTGAGGGGGCGGGGAGAAATTTTTCTGAGCAGGAAGTTCCGAAATGTTCGCCTGTACCGAGTTTGACGAATTGAAGTTATAACCAAAGTCCGATAGAACCCCTATGAGTATGCACCAAAGCCACATGAATGCGAGCAAAATGTCAATTGTTATACCGCCAAACTCTGGCGCCGATCCTCGGGGGAACCTTGGGAGTGGTGTAGAGCCCGTGAAGCGAGCCAGGGAGTTTTGTAAGCTAGACCTTTCGCCGGTCCATGCGCCTTATGCACCTCCGTTGACAACGATGGTGGATTTGGTGCGTTATTGGTCGAATACGTTTCCGAATAAGATCGCCTTCTATTTGACGGATGGCGAGAGCGAGGACGAGACGAGTTTGACTTATGCGGAGTTGGATCATGCTGCCCGGGCGACGGCGGTGAAGATCTTGGAGACGCATCCGGTTGGATCGCGGGTTTTGATGTTGTACCCGCCCGGGACTTTGGAGTTCATCACGGGCTTTTTTGGGTGTTTGTATGCGGGATGTGTTGCGGTACCGGCTTATCCGCCGAAGCGGAATCGCAAGGGGGCGCGGATTCAAGGGATTGCTGAGGACTGTTACGCTTCGGTTGCTTTGACGACTCAGGATGTTGCGGATCAGATTTCGCGCGACGAGAGCATGCGTTCCGAGACGCAAAACTTGCATTTGATTGGAACGGATCGAATTGATCGTTCGATTGCGATTCAGTTTTCGGAGTTGCCGGTCTTGGATTCTCACTTGGCTGTTTTGCAGTACACGTCGGGGTCGACGGGCCAGCCGAAGGGTGTGATGTTGACGCATGGGAATTTGATTCGCAATTGCGAGATCATATCGACGTTGTTTGGGGAGCATCACACATCGATTGGACTCAGTTGGTTACCAACGTACCACGACATGGGTTTGATAGGTGGGATACTTTCGCCGTTGTTCTTTGGCGCGACGATGGTGATGATGAGTCCGATGACCTTTTTGCAACGACCGGTTCGTTGGTTGCGTGCGATTAGCAGGTACAAAGCGACGACTAGTGGTGGTCCCAACTTCGCGTTTCAGCTTTGCGTAGACAAGGTCACTGACGAAGAGTTAGAGGGATTGGATCTAAGTTCTTGGCGTGTAGCTTTTAACGGTGCGGAGCCTGTGCGAGCTTCGACACTCGAGCAGTTTTCGAAGCGGTTTGAGGGTGTTGGTTTCCGTCATAATGCACACTTGCCTTGTTACGGCATGGCGGAAACGACGTTGATCGTTACGGGTGGTCCAAGTCATGAGAAGCCGGTGATACGCAGTTTCAATGGCAAGCTTTTGGATGCCCGGGCGGTTGAGCCGGTTGTGGACACGCATGAACATGCGAGGAAGTTGGTAGGTTGTGGCGTGACGACGCCTAACGAGAAGGTGTTGATTGTGGATCCAGAGTCTCGGCGGGTATTGCCTGAGAATCAGATCGGTGAGATTTGGGTGGATAGTCCGAGCGTTGGGCTTGGGTATTGGGAGAAGCCCGAGATTTCCGCTGAGGTTTTTCACGCGACGACCAAGGACGGCGAGGGGCCATATCTTCGAACCGGGGATTTAGGTTTTTTAAGCGAAGGGCAGCTGTACGTTGCAGGTCGTGTCAAAGACTTGATCATTGTCCGTGGGGTGAATCGTTATCCCCAGGACATCGAGCAGACGGTAGAGGAGTGTCACGAGTCGATTCAGTCTTCGGCGGCAGCGGCTTTTGCGGACGATTCGGGTCCACGAGAGAGGCTGATCATTACTGTGGAGGTGCAGCGTTCGTTGGAGGACGACTGGAATCCTGTGATACAGTCCATTCGTAGGTCGGTGACGGCGAGCCACGAAATTCCGCCTGATGCGGTGGTATTGGTTCGTCATGGATCGTTGCCCAAGACTTCGTCGGGGAAGATACAACGGCATGCTTGTTTGAAAGGATTCCGCGAGGGGACTTTGCGGGTAGTGCATCAGTGGCTCAGTTGGGAGGAGGGACTTTTTGATGGACCTCCGATGATTGCGGCGGCTACGGTCAGCGACATTAAGGACGGTTTTACGGCTGGGGGTATTCATCCGAAGAAGACACGTGACCCGGATCCTGGAGTTGTGGAGTTGGTCAAGCGTGCCGTGAAGAGCGTCGCGCAGGAGCGTGCGAAGTTACTGGATTTGGATACGAATGTGATTGTGGACTTGGGGCTCGATAGTCTCGAGCGTCTGCAAATCGCGCACTTCCTCGAGAACTCCGTTGGTGGTCGATTCCCAGAAGAGACTCTTCAGGAAATCGAGACGATCCGGGAGATCTCCGAGGCCATCGAGAGTCTCTTTGGCAAGGATCGCATTCGTGAAGGTTTGGCTTCGACGGAAAACGAGGAGCAAGCTGAACGGGTGGTCGCGCCGGAGGACTATCAATTTGATTTGATGCCGGAGTATCGTAGGCTCAAGCAAACGATGCAGCAGATGGAGATGACCGGGTTGCCTAACCCTTATTTCTCGGTGCATCAAGGTCTGACTAGAGATACGACGTTGGTTGACGGCCAGCAGCGAATCAGTTTCGCTAGTTACAACTACTTGGGGATGAGTGGGGATCCTTCGGTGACCGAAGCGGTCATTGAGGCGACTCGCAAGTATGGCACGAGCGCATCGGCTTCTCGTCTGGTCAGTGGTGAAAAAGACATCCACCGGGATTTGGAGCGAGAGATTGCAGATTGGGTTGGGGTCGAAGATTCGATTGTGATGGTCGGAGGTCATTCGACGAACGAGTCGGTCATTGGGCACGTTGTCGGGCAGCAGGACTTGATTTTGCACGATTCGTTGTCCCACAACAGTATTGTTCAGGGAGCGATACTTTCGGGGAGTCGTAGAAGACCTTTCCCGCACAACAACTACGAGGCGTTAGATGCCGCTTTGCAAGAGCAGCGCAAGCGACATCGTCGGGTGTTAGTGATTGTGGAAGGCGTTTACAGCATGGACGGTGATTACCCGGACTTGCCCAAGTTCGTCGAGGTGTGCAAGAAGCATCAATGCTGGTTGATGGTCGACGAAGCGCACTCGATAGGAACGATGGGTCGAACCGGTAGGGGCATTGCAGAGCACTTTGGGGTCAACCCGAAGGACGTCGATATTTGGATGGGTACATTGAGCAAGTCGTTTGGTTCTTGCGGTGGTTACATCGCAGGTCGCCGAGCGTTGATCGAGTATCTCAAGTACACGACTCCTGGATTTGTGTTCAGCGTCGGACTGTCGCCGCCGAACACGGCTGCCGCCTTGGCTGCGATTCGGACGTTGAAGACCGATCCGCAGCGTGTGACGCGACTGAAGGAAGCTTCGCGATTGTTCTTGACAGAAGCGAAGAAACGCGGGCTGAACACCGGGAATAGTCATGAGACTCCGGTCGTACCTGTGATTACAGGGAATTCGTTGCATGCTTTGCAGCTATCGCGACGGATGATCGATGCCGGAGTGAACGTGCAACCGATTTTGTATCCGGCGGTTGAGGAGTCAGCGGCTCGCTTGCGATTCTTCATCAATTCGACCCACTCGAACCAGCAGATTTTGTACACCGTGGACAAGTGTGCTGAGTTTTTAAAGGGCATTGCACCGGAGTCGTTTCGAACGATTGAACCGTCGTAGAATTCCCTTGTTAGCTGGAATGGAAGCGTGATTTTTAACGGTGACTGAGGCCCGGCTAAAGGCTGGGATTGGGATGTCCAAATCGCGCAATGAAATTCCGAGAGCAACCGTAACGAGGCTTGCGTTTTACCTGCGCGAGCTGCAGCAGATGCACCGCTCCGAGCTCAGTAACGTCCGCAGTCAGAGTCTTGCGGAGCGACTTGGGCTGAAGGATTCTCAGGTGCGACGCGACTTGTCGTGTTTAGGGACCGTCGGGCAGCGTGGAGTTGGCTATCGGATCGACGATTTGATCCGAAGTATTCAGCAAGTCTTAGGTACAGACCGGGCTTGGAACGTTGTATTGGTTGGAGTTGGAAATTTGGGACGTGCCTTGACGGGCTACAAGGGGTTTGGGGAGCAGGGGTTTCGTTTGGTGGGTGTATTTGATTCGGACCCGAAGAAGATTGGACTCAAGGTTGGCGGGTTGGTGATACGTGATCTGTCGAGTTTATTAGATTTTGTTCGGGAGCAACCAGCAGATTTGGCAATTCTTGCTGTCCCTGCATCAGCGGCTCAAAGTGTGTTACTGCAGATTGAGGAGGCTGGTATACCGGGTGTATTGAATTTCGCGCCAGTTGCCGTGCAGCCTTCGGTTGGTAGTCGTATGATCGTTCAAGAAGTAGACTTAGCGATCGAGTTGCAGCGTTTGGCATTTTCTGTGGTACGTTAAGCAACAGTTCAGTTCGACGCTGATGGATGGTGTTGGGATTGTTTGAGGCATAGTAAGCCACTGATGCGGTGGCTTAGAAATACGATACAGAACGAAGCAGAACGAAACTTCAAGGAGCAGAAAGTCATGCAAGATTCCAATGAAGAGACCATTGCCAACGAACTGCGGTCCAGTACGACTGTATTGATGTTCATCCATTTCATGATGTTCATGGGGGTATTGGCCTATTTCCTTTTTGCTTGGTCGCAAGGTTTGAAGATGGGTGGGGACAATGCGACTTTGCCGGTCGCGTCTTTGTCTTTAGCGATTGTGGGTTTAGTGATGTCGTTTGTTATTCCTGCGTTGATTCGCCGATCGGGAACTGGGGCTGAACAAACCAGTCCGCAATCGTTGGCTTCAACGTTTATGGTCGCTCACATCGTTGCGATTGCGCTGTTGGAGGGGCCGACGTTTTTTGCCGTTCTCTCTCTTACCAATGCGGATAATCCAGCGCCGGCTTGGTATTGGACGGTAGCGGTTGGATTGCTGGCGGTGATGGGGTTGCGTTTTCCATTCCCTGGACGATTGACGAATTGGGTTCTAGCCCAGATCCAGGAGGCTGGCGCGGTAAGCGATTCTCGTCGGCCGGATGTGCGAGGCCGAGGCTAAAGCTTTTGTTATGCCAGGAATTGCCAACGGGACAAGTAGGTTGGGTTTGAGTGCAGGGTCGTTGGAAAATGGCCGATTGGGAGTGGTGTTGTTTGAGCGAGTTGATCGCGCGTGGTATAGTACAAGCGTTCCAATCTGGAGTCACTTCGATTTGGAATCTCTTCGAACGGTTTTGAATTTCCTTCCTTTGTAGATGAGTGATGCATTCATGCGACAGAACCAGTCTTCTCCAATCCTTTCCGGGCTTCAATCTCCTACGGGTACGCGTCGTCATTTTTTGATGGGTGTTGCGGGTGCTGCTGGGGTCTATGCGACTCGTGGTGGAAATGCTTTTGGCTACCAATCGGCGGCGGATCGACCAAACTTCGCAACGATTGGTTTGCGGAACCAAGGTTGGACGATCACGAGCAAGTCCTTTAAGTTCGCGAATTTCGCAGCTTTGGCGGACGTGGATGCCAAAGTGCTTGAGGAGAACGTTGGCAAGGTGGAGAAGGGGCAGAACAAGAAGCCTGATTCTTACAAAGATTATCGCAAGATACTTGAGCGCAAAGACATCGACGCGGTGATGATCGCCACACCGGATCACTGGCATACGAAAATTGCCATCGAAGCGATGCGAGCTGGGAAAGACGTTTATTGCGAGAAGCCATTGACGTTGACGATTGACGAAGGCAAGTTGATTGAGAAGGTGGTAAAGGAGACGGGGCGTGTGTTCCAAGTTGGAACGATGCAGCGTTCGGAGTTCAACAATCAGTTTTTGTTGGCAGTGGCGTTGGTCAAGCATGGTCGGATCGGCAAGGTCAAAAAGGTTACTTGCGGGATTGATTCGATGGAGTCGTCGCCTGTGATTCCGGAAGTGGCAGTACCAGAGGGGCTAGATTATGATTTTTGGTTGGGCCCTGCACCGAAGGTACCGTATCGCGCGTTGCCTGAGATGCGCAAGGGGTACGGTGGTGGCGTACCTTTGTATTCGAACGGGCATTATTCATTCCGCAATTGGCATGAATATTCCGGTGGTAAACTGACGGACTGGGGGGCTCACCACGTTGACATCGCTTGTTGGGCGATTGGTGCAAGTGAGACGGGGCCGAGCAAGATTTCACCGGTCTCTTGCAAGCTACCTGTTGAATATAAAGACGGACATCCGTTGCTTGCGGACCGTTACAACGCTGCGACGAATTTCGAAATTCACGCGGCGATGCCGAATGATGTTTTGATGGTGATCACCAGCGAAGGCGACAACGGGATCTTGTTTGAAGGAACCGAAGGGCGATTCTTTGTCAATCGAGGTAAGATCACAGGCAAGCCTGTTGAGCAACTCAAGGACAAGCCGTTACCGGAGGGAGCGATTGAAGAGATTTACGGTGGTAAGGTTAGCGAAAATCACACCGAGAATTTCACTGCAGCGATGAAGTCCCGCAAGCAACCGATTTCGGACGTTTGGACGCACAACCGTATGCTTGAGATTTGTCACTTGGCGAATATCTCGATGCGATTGGGGCGAGCGTTAAATTGGGATCCTTCGGCACGCGTTATCGTAGGTGACGACCAAGCCAACAGTTTCCTTGGTCGTGAGAGCCGCAAGGGATTTGAGATTCAGGCTTAGGGAATCTCAAGTCGTTAGCTCGCTGATGAAATTAGGGCATTGCGCGTTGTGGTTGTGCGACCGCAGCGCGGCCCAGGTCGGGAAAGTCGGTAAAGAAGCCATCGACTTTGAGTTCTTCGATCAGGAAGTGGTGAGTCTGTTCTAGCGAGTTGGACCACTTTGGTTGCATCTCGGTTCGCACCGTGTACGGATGCACTTTCAATCCAACTTCTCGGGCTTTCTCAACAAGCCCAGTGCTGCGAATTGAACCATCTGGTAGTCGGTCCGCAAGAAGATCGAGGGATGGGCCCAGTCCATCGACGACATCTTTTAGAGAGGCAATTGCTGGGGCGTCGAGCGGTTTACCGATCAGGTAAATGAGCGGTAGATGGCAAGCGTATCGTTGTTTGAGATTCTTGAGGGGTTCTAATTCAAAACACTGAAGGAAGCATGCTGAATCAGGTTGGTTGAGTTCAAGGCGGTTGAGCACCTCAAGAAGGGCTTGTTCCATTGGCAAGCCGAATTCTTTTCGATGGAAGGCGGGACCTTTGAGTTCGATGTACAAACCAGTTTTTCGACCGGTGGTTTGATCAAGTCCTCGTATGAGTTTGATCTCATCTTCAAGTCTTAAGATGCGTTGCCCGAAGCCTCCGGGAAATCGGTTTGGGAAAGCTTGTGTCGCCCCGTCCTTCCGTGTCCGTTCGTGCAGGGTGAGTTGTTGAAGTTCTGGCCAAGTGAAGTCAGCGAAGTACCATTTCCCGTCGGAGCGGTGGCGAGACGGGAAGACTTGTTCGACATCTGTGGTCTCTTCCATCGTGATGTCGTGAGTGACGATGAATTGTAGATCTTTTGAGAGGACGACATCTTGTTCGATGTAGTCGGCTTGCATTGCATGCGCGAGTACTTTGGCACCTTCTGAGTGTTCGACGATGTAGCCGCTTGCACCTCGATGAGCGATGACGATTGGAAGTTGATCTTTTGTCGTGGATAGGTCTTGTGAGTTGCTCGGGATTGGTAGAAAGGCGATGAGTAGAAGAGTGGTGGCAAGAGCAGTTCGGTGTGAGATTTGACGACGAATTACCGAGAAGGTGCAACTTAGATTGCGGGAGTGAATATCGTTGGAGACCTCGGTGTTGAATGAAGATATAGTATTTTGCATTTCGAGCATCTCGCGCTTTAGTGTTAGACTTGTTTCGTTCAATAGCCTCAAGCTCACTTGTATCGAGTATGGCTTTGACTAGGATGGAAACCAAGGTCGGAGTGCATAAACTGCGGATTCTTCGTTAGAACTTCATCTTGAGTATTCAGCTGTTGTTCGCTTGTGGTTTAAGTGTCGGATGGTTCTTGTGGCGTTGGGGTGGAGGGTGCGACGGGATTGCGAGAGCGGTTTTTCGCGACGACGCATACTTCACGGCGGTTGTGAGCGAGTTGACGAGCTTGGACATCTTCGTAACCCCACGAGCGCACGCGTTGCAGGTAGTCATCGAGCAGTAGTGCGGATTCCCATTTGGGGAATTTGATGGTAAGGACGAGTGCACGCATTCGAGAGGTAGGGTATTGGACGATGGACTCGACGGTATCGAGAGTGTAATTGGGGGTTACGTTGGCATCGCAGATGAGGATTCGGAAGGGTCGAAAGAGTTTCCGTTTGAGTTGTAGCGACCGGCTTCGCAGGTGAGTGAAATTTGGGTGGCTCATGATTCGCGGATCCATTTCTGCGGGGTCGACACCGGTGACGATTGCGCCTTGATCGAGTAGCCATTGGCAAGCCCCGCCGGGGCTAGAGCCGATCTCAACAACTTTTTCTCCCGGTTTCAGAGAGAGGTTTCCCCAAGCGAAGGCTTCGACGATTTTCAGGTAGGCACGGGAGAGGATTTCTTCGGGGACGGGGAAGTCTGGTACTCCGCCTGGCCAAAAGTCGTAGGGGCGTTGGGCGAATTTAGCGGCGATCCACCATCGGTTGGGTTCGTCGACGATGATTTCCATGAGTTGTTGGTGTTCGGGGTTGGAAATATTGCTTTCGTTGGACTGAGGGCATGCGGGGCGATTTGCAAAGGCGCAGCGGGGATCGTTGTTGCTACGAAGAAGTTGATTAAGGTGGCGAGCGATTTCCCAAGCGAGGGTGCTGGCACCGGGTTCAAATCCGTTCCAACCGGGTTGAGCGATATCGCGTTGCCAAACATGGCAAGCTTGCCAGTCGAGCGAACCGAATCGTTCGAGGACTTCGCCGAGCATACTGGCGGAATCGGAGCCTTCGATTTTCCCGAGGACCAGACCGCGGGCGCGGACGAGGGGGTGTTCTGGCAGCGCGCGGGTCCAAGGGCCTACGGGTAGGTGGCTTTTGAGGGTCAGGAAGCCACGGCTGGAGTACGCCAAGCGGAATGGGCCTTGCGGTTCGCAGAGGAGTTGTTTGATGATCGGTTCGGCACCATGTTGGCAGGCCACGTAGAAGAAGGGTTGTTTCGGTTCAGGGGAGGTCATGGGGGATTTGCAGTAGGTTGGCTAATGGGGTGTGGTCTTCGAGACGCGAAATTGCTATGAAGAGTTCAATGAGATTGGCAGGGATAACGGTCGGTGGTAGTGAGGAGGAATGGAAGAGCAGTTTGGAGAATTGGGGGCAAGTTTGATGAAAAAGTGGTTGGATGGGTGGGAAGATGTGGACGTTGGCTTGGCCTATCGCCTATAAATAGGCTTAATAAATCATCAAAAGACTCTGCGTCGTTGTGATGGGTGGAAGTCGGATCGCGGTGATAAGATATGTTTTTTTGAAAGGTTAGGGTTCGCGGAACGGTATGGCGAAAAACGAAGAAGCATTTGAGGTAGAGGGTACTGTAACTGCGGCGTTGGCCAACACGAGATTTCGGGTGCAGTTGGAAACGGGCACTGAGGTGTTGGCGCACGTGGCTGGAAAAATCCGTAAGAATTTCATTCGTATTGTTCCTGGGGACAAGGTGCGAGTGGAGTTATCGCCGTACGACTTGACCAAGGGTCGTATTGTATTCCGTGAGCGCTAATTTGGCGCCGAGTTCATTGAGTTGAAATAGTGGGTATTGGAATCCAAGAATTGCAGCCGTCTGACGAATTCTCAGTGGCTATAGAACAGTTCATCTCCTTTTCATTGATCCTTTTGGGAGTTCTCAGCTATGAGATTTCGTTGGTTGGCTTCGGCGGGATTGTCCGCAGTTGGAATTTTTGGCACAGGGGCGATGATTGTCGCTCCTAGCGGACGCGTAGTTGCCCAAGAGCCGCAGATTCTCGAGTCGTTCGGATTGAGTGACGCGAGTGCATCGGGGACGGACGTTGTGACGCTTTCGATTGCTCCTCTTGATCGCTTATTACCTGATATCACTCATGTGATGCGTACCGTTGGTGTCGGCGCGCAGAGCGGGATTATTACTCAAGCGGTCAATGGCTACACCAGTGGTGTGGACCGTGAGCGTCCGATTGGTGGATTTGTCAAGCTTGGTGAGTCTGGAATTCCCATGGGAGTCATCGCCTTACCGATATCAGATCTCGATGAGTTCCTCGGTGGTTTGGAACTTTTCGGAGAGGCTGAAGACTTGGGTGATGGTCTTTACAGCATGAACTTGGGCCCCAACACCTTATTTGCTCAGCATAAGGGTGATTGGTTGTTCGTATCGACGGCAGAAGATGCTTTAGAGGTTTTGCCAGCGGATGCGAGTGGACGTTTGGCGAAGATGTCCACCAGCAATGACATCGCTTTTGAGGTCAACGTCCAGAACGTTCCTGATGAGTTGGTGGATTTATTGACAAGTCAGATGCGAACTGGATTTGAGCAAGCGATGGAAGCTCAATCTGGAGACATGAGCGACGAGGAGTTGGAAGCGAGCCGCGAGCAGGGCGAGCTGATGATGAAGAATCTTGAGGAAGCGATCACCAGCACAGAGCGATTTGTGTTTGGCTTGGGAATCAATCCGAAGGAAAAGAACTTGACCATCGACTTTGGTGCACAGATGGTTGAAGGATCTCGATTGGCTAAGCAACTCGGGTCGATGAAGTCGATGAAATCCGCCATCGCTGGATACTTGAGCGATTCGAATATGTTGACAGCCAAGTCGATGACAATTGTCGGCGCGGAAGACGTCAAGCAAATGGAAGCGAGCATGGATCAAGCTTTGACGACCGTTAAGAAGCAGATTGACGATCAGATCGACAATCCTGTTGCAGCGGAGAAGGTCAAAGAGTACGTCGGTCGATTGGTGAAGATCTTGGCTGATTCTTCGAAGGAAGGTTCGGTAGAGACCGCGTTGAGTGTCACGACGGATCCTTCGTTAAACGTCATTGCAGCTTTCACTTTGGCTGACGGCAGCAAGGTTGAAGCATTGGCTCAAGATTTAGCGAATGAGGCATCGAGTGCTGGTGCTCCGGTTACTGTGAAGTTGATGTCGGGCAAGCACCAAGGTGCGAACTTGCACAACGTAGCGGTACCATTGCCGGACAATGCGGACGACAAGATTCGTAAGATTGTTGGCGACAACGTGAACATTGCAATTGCAACGGCACCCAAGGCTGTTTACTTGTCGGTTGGCAAGACAGCCGAAGCATCGTTGAAGACGGCTTTGGACGCAACCGCCAGCAACAAGAATGTTTCAGGAGTTCCAGTTCGTGGTCGGTTGAGCTTGACCCAATTGTTGAATTTCATTCAGAGCATTGAATCGAATCCAGTTGTCGATGGGATGTTATCCTCGATCAACAGCGATGAAGACGCGATCATGATTGACAGTCAAGTAGTTGATCGTGGCGGTATGAATCGCATCACCATCGAAGAGGGAGTGCTCAAGGCGATTTCCGGTGGTGTACGTGCGGGGATGCCTGGACCAGGCGGATTCTAGTTCATCGTCTCGGATTTGCTTGAACTGAACGCATAGGAACCGGTGGCATCAACCACCGGTTCTTTGCTTAGAATGTGATTATCGAAGGATTTCGTTGGATGTGGACTGATTGAGGCTGCCGTGAAATTGATCATTGCGATTGTCCAGCCGAATCGGCTTGAGCAGATCAAAGAAGCGTTGAGTGACGTGGATGTCTATCGTTTGACGGTAGTAGATTGTTTGGGATACGCGAGGCAACGAGGTCAGGACGGAAATCAACGTGATTTGGATGGGTCGATGCAATTGCTTCGGAAGTTGCAGCTGCAGATTGCGGTGAACGAGGAGTTTGTTGAGCCGACGATTCAGGCGATTTTGTTGGGTGCGAAATCGGAAGAGGGGGGCAAGATCGGAGATGGCAAGATCTTCGTCCTGCCGATGGATCAATGTATCCGGATCCGTACGGGTGAACGTGGCCCGGAGGCCATTTAGGAATAGGTAGGCGACATGCAAAAAGAAGGAGTTGAACTGGATGTTGAGAATCCGTTGATCGCTTTGACGGATGTGGCGAAGGTTTACAAGTTAGAAGAGGTCGAGGTGCGGGCGCTCGATGGCGTGGATATGGTGATGCAGAGGGGGGAGTATTCTGCTTTGATCGGTCCGAGCGGTTCGGGGAAGTCGACTTTGATGAATACGCTTGGGTGTCTGGATCGTCCCACGCGTGGAAGTTATTTGTTGGACGGCGTTGAAGTGGTGAATATGTCAGCGGATCAGAGGGCTAGGATCCGAAATAAGCAGATAGGGTTTGTGTTTCAGAACTTCAATTTGTTAGCTCGTACGAGTGCCTTGGAGAACGTCGAGTTGCCGATGCTTTATGGTCAGCGGATGACAAACCGGGAACGACACGATCGGGCGAAGGAGCTTCTAAATTTAGTAGGGCTTGGTGGGCGTTTAGATCATCATCCTGGACAGTTATCGGGTGGTCAGCAGCAACGTGTTGCGATCGCACGTGCATTAGCTACGGACCCATCGATTTTGATGGGAGATGAGCCAACTGGGAACCTGGATTCGAGAACGAGTCGAGAGGTCATCGAGTTGTTTAAGCAATTGAATGAGACCAAGCGCCTTACTGTGATTTTGGTAACGCACGACTTAGCAGTTGCGAGAAATGCGAAACGTAACATTGTGTTACGGGATGGCAAGATCATTGCAGACACTTTGGATCACGAAGAGGCTGCCATGGCGTTAAAGGCTTCGTCTGAGTTGTAATACCGAGCCTTCGCTTGTGAGCCTATTGCAACAGTGCGATTAGGTATCCGATGATCATGCCAATTAGAAGTGCGATGGGAAGGCACAAAGCGATGGTGGTCGCGATGAGCATTGGTTTCGACATACCCGTTTGAAGGGTTGGGGGTTGGGTGCCGAAGTCAATTTGGGGAGGGGGTGGAACGTGAATTGTGGGGGGCACACGAGACAGGCTGTTGGTCCCCGACTGTATGGATGTCTCTTGGATTGACTCTTCGGTGACAACGGGAGAGTTGGACCGCAGGGATGCGGAGCGGTTGATAGCGCCGTCGTTCGTCGATGAGAGTTCTAGGACGGGTGGGGGTGGGGCGAGCCATGGTCCTCGCGTAAGAGTGGTTTGAGCGATAGGTGCATCTGGCGTAACCCATGCTTCGAGTCTTGCGGCGACTTCTGCCATGGTTTGGATTCTTTTTCGCGAGTCTTTTTCCATCATTTCCGCGATGATATCGACGAATTCTTCACTGAGTTCAGCATTAAAGTTTCGGGGGTGTAGAGGAGTTGCTTCGAGGTGGCGGCGGATTTTCGAAGCGGTATCACCTCCGGGGAATGGGGCTTTGCCCGTCACCGCGTAATAGAGGGTGCAGCCTAATGAGTACACATCGCTTGCTGGAGTGACTTGTAGGGGAGTGGTGTATTGTTCTGGTGAGATAAAATCTGGGGTACCGACAATTTTTCCAGCGCGTGGATCATCGATTAGGTCGGCGGCAAAGCCTGCGAGTCCTACGTCGGATACTTTTGCGATCGATTCGGGGGTGACAAGAATGTTTCCGGGTTTGACGTCGCGGTGGATGATGCCTTCGTCGTGTGCATAGGCGAGTCCAAGTGCTGCTTGCATAATGATGCCAGCAGCTTCTTCTTGGGAGAGTGGTCCACGAGATTTAACGAGTCTTCGCAAGTCCATACCTGGAACGTATTCGGTAACAAGGTAGTGTACGCTGCCGTCTTGGCCGGCATCATGGGCCCGCACGAGGTAGGGGCAATCGAGTTTGGCTTGCATTCGTATCTCGCGTTTGAACCCAGCGATGGTTTCATCGGTCACACGATGCAGGGGAAGAACTTTTACGGCGCACTCGCGTCCCATGACTTCATGGACAGCCTTGAAGACTTGCCCCATTCCTCCCTGACCGATGAAGTCGGTGATGACGTAGGGTCCAAGCCGGAACTTGGTTTTTCCGTCTGCTAATTGAAAGGCTTGGTATTCCGTGATCGCGCGTTGTTCGATCAGAATATCGCGAAGAAGTTTATCTTCATCGAAAGGAGTTTGTTTGGACTGAGCGCTGAGGATTTGGTGACGTTGCAATCGCAAGCAATACTCCCATTGTTCAGGGGAGACCAATCCACTTGCGAGAACAGTTTGTTGAAATTGGGTGGTCATTTCCTTGGATTCCGTGCGGATTACGCCCTTTATTGTTCCCAATCCGATGCGGAGTGGGAATTCGTGGCAGGGAATGGAGCGTAAATCCAAGGTATCATGATAGCGGTGAAAGGGAACTAAGTTTACCTAGGAGGCTGGGATGGATTTGCAACTTAAGGATCATGTGGTGGTGATCACGGGTGGAGCGGCGGGGATTGGTCTGGCGACAGCGAAGTTATTTGTGGGTGAGGGGGCAAGGGTTATTTTGTGGGATCGGTCGAAGGAGACGCAGAGGATTGCCTCGGAGTTAGAAACTATGGATATGGGAGGGGGGAAGGCTGGTGCGGATACCTCCGTTTTAGGGCGGAGTGTGGGATTTTGCGTAGATATTGGTGTCGAAGAAGATGTGCAAAAGGGGGTGGATCGCAGTTTGGACTTATTTGGAAGGATTGATCACGTGGTGCACTGCGCAGCGATCGGTTCGGGGAAGTTCGGATTTCCGTTTACAAATGTGCATCCAAAAGACTGGCAGCGGATCATGGAGATCAATGTATTAGGGATGGTTCATGTCGCGCACAGCATTACTCCGGTGATGCGTCGAGCAGGTGGGGGGACGTTTGTATTTCTCGGATCGATTGCAGGGCAGATCGGTTCCCAGACGGATCCACCGTACAGTGCGAGCAAGGCGGCTACGATTAATTTTGCGCAGTGTATGGCGAAAGACTTGGCTGGCGACGGGATACGTGTCAACACCGTCTGTCCTGGGATGGTGAAGACATCTCTGAATGAATCCGTATGGAAGGCATGGTTTGAGCAGACGGAACCATCGCAACGGCTAAGTTACGAGGCTTGGGCCCAGCGCAAGATCGAGCAGGTCATTCCATTAAAGACATGGCAAACGAGCGAGGATGTTGCGAATTTGATCGTGTTTCTTTCTTCTCCAAGGGCTGCCCAAATTACGGGGCAAACGATCAACGTCGATGGCGGATGCGTGATGCATTGGTAGCTAGTGGCTGCTTGGTTCGCTTAGAAGCCTTTTAACGGTAGTTTTCCTTCCTCTGGTGGTTTTACGTCGGGCAGTGTACGGACGGAAGTGGAAGCAGTGGCGAACTCGAGTAGTTCTGCAATAACGCGGTACGTGGTACTTCTCGGAATGGGTTAAGGAAACTACATTAAGTCGACAACTAGCCCACGCCTTTATCTACCATGTCATCTATAAAATTCTTAAAAGACAAGACGCTTTGGCCGCGGATTCGCCAAGCAACTGGTACCGTTTACGGCGATATCGGGACATCTGTTCTCTATACGGTGATGGAGATCACACGAGAGACGATTCTACTCAAGCACCATGGTCTTGGGCATGAGAAGGCGGCAGCCTTAGTTGAGGCTGGCGGCGCAGATTTGCTTAGCGCTTCTGAGTTACTGGGTAGCTTAAGCTTGATTTTTTGGGCGTTGATTTTTCTGACGGTCAAATATGATTTGATCGTGATGCGTGCTGACCATCGTGGCGAAGGTGGAACGTTTGCTCTATTGAGTCTTCTCAAGGGTTATACGGGCAAGGTATTCGCGGGGGGCGTCATTAGTTTTCTGGTGGTGTGTGCCGCGGGGCTTTTGGCGGCGGATGGAATCATTACGCCCCCGGTTAGCATGTTGGGAGCCTTCGAGCCATTAGGTGTTACTTGGGCGGTCTTGTTGACCTTGGTTTGTTTGGTCGTGCTATTCAAGATGCAATGGCGGGGCACGAGCAAAGTAGGAGGGTTATTCGGATGGTTTATGATCGCGGTCTGGTTTCCATGGATCGCGATAAAGGGATTGCCATGGGTCGTTGCTCACCCTGAGGTTTTCTTGGCGATTAATCCGGTCTACGCCGTTCAGTTTTTAGTGAGTTTTCCCGGCATTGGTGCTTTGGTGATATTAGGAGTCGTCGTTTTGGCGATCACTGGTGGGGAAGCAAAGTATGCGGACATTGGGCATTTTTCGCGATCGAGTGAATCGAAGGTCAAGGGAGATGGTGGGATCGAGCCCGAGTTATCGGGACGTATTCCGGTGATGTGTTCTTGGTTCATGATTGTATTGCCATGTTTGATTCTCTGTTATGCGGGTCAGATTGCTTATATGTTGGATCAAGGGGTTCCTGCTCGGGCTAATACTTTCTATGCGTTGACGCCACAAACTAAAAATGAAGCGATCAATGATGTGATTGAGTTCGTGGATGTTGCAATTTCTGCGGTGGCAGCAATTATCGCTTCGCAGGCTCTGATCACTGGCATGTTCAGCATTGTTAAGCAAGCGACGGTGGCTGGGTTCGTGCCACGGTTCCGGGTGTTTCATACCGATGAGCACGGTGAGGGGCAGGTATACATTCCTGCGGTGAACTGGGCTTTGTTTTTAGGCTGTGTTGCGGTCACGTTGATGTTCAAGACAGCCACGAATTTGACGGCGGCTTACGGGGTTGCAGTAACCGGTTCGATGGCGATTACCTCGATCATCATTTCGTACATTGCTTTTTATCGTTGGAAGTGGAATCTCATTTGGATGTTGTTGATTTTTGTGCCGTTCCTCGTGATCGACTTTGCATTTTTTGCGGCCAATCTGCTCAAACTAGGTAGTGGGGGATATTTCCCTGTTTTGATAGCGATCATTTTGATTTGTATCATGCTTACGTGGCAGTGGGGGCGCAGGTCGCTAGCCGATGCGTTCTATGCTTTTGGGGTTAAGGAAGGGAAGCGGATTGAGTGGTTGGTATCGCTCCGGGATATGCTAGACGAACTGGAGATTACCATTCAGGAGAATTTGCCAGCTGCTCGTTCGTTGATTAAAGGTCGGCGACGATTGGTCGAGAGCGATCGAGCGGCCGTATTTCTGTGTTCGCGGCCAATAGAATCGGTGGATGATTACGTACCGGTGGTGATGCGTATCTTTTTAAAGAAGTACGGCGTGTTGCCCTCACAAGTTGTCTTCATGCATATCAACCAGACATCGCTTGCGATGTTCCCTGCGGAGGAGCGATACCGAGTGACCAAATTGGGGAACGACATCCATTCTTTGGTCGCCAGTTACGGGTACATGGAGCAGCCTGATATACGCAAGGCTCTCAAGGAAAATCAATCGGAAGGAAAGTTATCCATCGCAGCGGAGCGTTGGATTATTGAAGTGGGAGAAGAGGACATTATCGCCGAAAAAGATCTTGGGATCGTCCAGCGCTTACGAGTTTTCTTGTTTAGTTGGATTCTGCGGCTTTCGACACCAGCCCACAAATATCTAGGGCTTGTTTATGATGCTGCGGTGTCCAAGGAGTTGATTCCGGTGGTGTTCAGCAAGAAGGGAACACGTATCGCTTTGCCGGAGTTGGAATTGATCGAGGCGGTTGTCGATAAGAAAAGTTAGGTCGGAAGTCCTTGGGTGCGAGCGAAGTTGCGAACGGTCGCAATCGGAGGTGCTGGATATGGGTAGACTTCGGTCGTGGTTGCGAAGGGCGTTGCATCGATCAGTGCTTGGTTGTGGTTTCCGATTGGTTCGAGTGCAACCCTTCGAGCGTTCGATCCGCCGTTGGGAATTGACGCACGAACCGTTCTATTTCATCCAGGTTGGTGCACATAACGGAATTACATCAGACCCATTTCATCGATTTGTGGTCGAAGGGATCGCCTGGAATTCGCTTTTGATTGAGCCGCAGACTCCGTGTGTGAAGATTCTCAAGTCTGTTTATGGTGATCGTACCAATGTCAGGGTATTGCATTGTGCCGTTGGGGGGATGGATGCCGGCGGAGTTGGGACGGTCGGAGGGAAATCGGTGACGTTATATAAGATCCGAGATGATGCCACAGGGTTACCTCACTGGGCAAATCAGCTTGCTTCGTTGCGACGTGAAGTGATTGCGAGTCACCGAGATCGGATTGAAGATATCGACCGTTGGATTGTGACGGAGGAGGTGCCAAGTCTGAGTTTGGCAGAGATTTATCGAGAGTCGGGGTTTCCGAGAATCGATCTTTTGGCGACCGACACGGAAGGATTTGACTATGAAATCGTCCGTCAGATTGAATCTCTTCCGGTGCTGCCGCAGTTTATCTACTACGAGCATCTGCATCTTAGGGAGAGTGAAGCGACAGCTTGTTTGGAGCTGCTTCGTCGCCTGGGATATCGGACTCATGCGGTCAACAATGGCGATACGTTCGCAGAACTGACGGTTTGAACTGGATTGGCCCACGTTTTTCTTGGTTCATAGGGCATTTGCGTGCTATACTTTCCAGTGTAACTCGTGCGTAATCGCTATTTCTTTCCAGTAACGCTAGCCTGTTACTCCTGCCCTATGATCCGAGTGCCAAAACCGTCGCTGCAAACACGGACGCAGCAAGGCAATTCTCCACTTCGCGGAGACGAATTGCCGATGCTCAAATGGGTTTCCTATTGGGTGTCGCGGCTTGTGCGCGGCTCGATTTCCAAGGTCTCGATTGCCGTTGTCATGACAGCCATGGTCTTGTTTCTCGACAGGGTTGTGAAGGCTGAGCTTGATCCAGTCGTTGCCAGTCCAGTCGTTGCCAGTCCAGTCGTTGCCAGTCCAGTCGTTGCCAGTCCAGTCGATGCTAGCCTCGTTGAGTTAGGGACCGTAGAAGTTGGAAGTCGGTTGGAGATCTATCCCGAGGTGTTGCATGCGACCCCCAGGTATCCGGCAAGCATCGCGGTTTATTTGGTCAAGCCGGATGGCACGAGTCTCGATATAACGCAATCTTCCGAGATGAGCCTTGGGATTTCGCGTGTTGCGGATAGCGGACAAGAGCAAGGCGATGAGGCGCGAATTGTAGGTGCGAATTCACAGGATGCGTTTGATTCGTACGGGTTACGGTTGCGTGCCAGCGAAGGGAGGCTTTGTTTAGAGACACAGGATGGTGGGATGAGGGTAGCTGGTGGGTTGCGGTTGAAAGTACGTTTTCGGGGACTTGAAGAGATTGCCGCGATACGGATGCAAGCGGATAAACCGGTTACTTTTTCGCGTGAGGTAATTTCAACATTGACGAAGAGTGGTTGCAACTTAGGTACTTGCCATGGGAACTTGCACGGTAAAGGTGGGATGCGACTGAGTTTACGGGGAGACGATCCGGGTTTTGATTACTACCGTCTGGTTGCGGAGTTTGGGCAAAGGCGGATTGACACCTTTGAACCGAAGAACAGCTTACTATTGCAGAAGGCGACTGCTCAAGTTGCACACCAGGGTGGGAAACGCATAGACATGCAGAGTCTGGAATATGGTGTTTTAGTGGATTGGATTGCCAGTGGTGCAAACGAGGGTGGGGCTACTGAATTGGCAAGTTTGGAAGTGTATCCTAAGACGCAACAGCTTGCGGCAGAACAGCGCGAAGCGAGGCTGGTGGTAGTCGCAAAGTACTTAGACGGCACAACTCGTGACGTAACTTCATGGTGTCGTTTTGAACCGAGTGTTCCTTCGGGCGTCACGGTGGATTCGTTTGGCAGGGTGATTGTCGGCCATGCGATGGATGTGACAGTCAGTGTTACTTACCTAAGTGCTCGTGGCGCGAGTCGATTTGTCTTTTTAGGAGGGAGATCGCAGGATGCGTTGAAGGTCACTACAGAGTCTGCGATCGGTGCAGCGCAAGCGAGTTGGAAGCAGCCTTTTGATGAGGTTATCTCACAGCAGTGTCGTTCTTTACAATTGCAAGAAGCTACTCAAGCGGACGCGAATACATTTTTGCGCAGATTGTTTCTAGTGACTGTCGGAAGGTTGCCTACGCCTAGCGAGATCTTGGCCTACGAGCAAGATATGGGGCTCGATAGAAACGAGCGTTGGGTTGATCAATTACTGGCTGATCCTGCGTTCGACTATGCTTGGGCATTGCGATGGAGCGACTTATTGCGCAACGAAGACAAAGTGATGAGTTCGCACGGCGCGTACTTGTTCCATGATTGGCTACGATTACAAATCGCTTCGGATCGACCGATGAAGGAGTGGATAGCCGAGTTGGTCTCGAGTACGGGAAGCACTTATGAGAATCCTCCAGCGTCGTTTTATCGTACGCATCGAGATCCGGAAGTTGCGGCAGAATCGGTGGCCCAGGTTTTTCTCGGGGTTCGAATACAATGTGCCAAGTGTCACAATCATCCGTTTGATCGTTGGAAGCAAGATGATTATTACGGCTTAGCTGCATACTTCACGACTGTCGAACGCAAGCAAATCGACAACAAGCCTAATGATGCGTTGGACAAGCATGTGATTACAGGTGATGAGGTGATTTCGTTGACAGCCAAAAGTCCCGAGATCCGACATCCCGGCCGATCAAAAATGGTGTCGCCTCGGGGGTTAGTATTTCAAGAGAGCGCGAATATTCAGGAAGGCGAGGGTTTAGACGAGGACGTGCTCAAGCGTTTTGCTCGATGGCTCACGGAGGAAAACGGTACGATAGATTCAAATTTGGCAAACCGGATTTGGTATCAGTACTTTGGCCGTGGCGTGGTGGAACCGCCGGATGATTTTCGCGAGTCAAATCCACCGAGTAATCCAGAGTTGTTGCGTGTGCTAACCGAAGAGTTTCGCTCCCAGGGCTACTCGCTGAAGCGATTCTCTCGGGCGTTGCTGCTAAGTGATGCTTTTTCGAAAGCGTCGGGAGACGACTCGTCCGATGAGAATGTTTTGCCGTCGAGTCCTTATTTCGCTTCGTATTCCATTCGACGGATGGCAGCTGAACCCCTGATGGATGCGATCAGCGATGTTACGGGTGTGCCGACGAAGTTAAAGACAGGAGATGAAGAGCGATCGGAAGTCAACTCAGCGATGCGAATGCCAGGAGTACCGAAGAAGCCAGGATTCTTGACCACTTTCGGGAAACCCAATCGGTTATTGGTTTGTGAGTGCGAGCGGTCGAATCAGATATCGCTCGGGCAATCTTTGGCGATGGCCAATGGAGTGGAGGTTCGCGACAAACTGACAGCTACGAGTAATCGACTCACGGTATTAGTGGGGATGGGAAATCGTGAGGCGGTGGAAGAGTTGTTTCTAACGTCGCTTTGCCGTCATCCATCGCATAGGGAACGTGAGGTGGCTGTGGAGATGCTCAATTCAGCTCCTGACAAGCGAATGGCATTGGAGGATCTTTTGTGGGCGCTACTCAACAGTAAAGAATTCATGACGCTCAGATAGAATCAGGCACCCGAGAGGAAACCGTTATGGCAGTAGGATGCAAAGAGTTTCAACGAGGAGTTCATCGGCGAAAATGCTTGTTGAGCGCTAGTCTATTCGGTTTGGCTGGTGGTTTGGGCATGGGTGGAGGATTTGTCGATCAGCTGCTCAAGGGGGCTCAGCCGAGCAAGGGGAAAGTCCGCGCGAAGAGCGTTATTTATTTGCATCAATATGGGGGACCGAGTCATATCGACACGTTTGATATGAAACCTCTGGCAGCCGATGGAATTCGCGGAGAATTCAGTCCGATCAGTAGTGCTGTGGCTGGGTCACCGGTCTGTGAATATTTGCCTCGATGGGGTAAGCAACTTGACCGGTGGGCGCAGATTCGTAGCGTACACCACGATATGAAGAACCATAATCCAGCTTGTTACTATTCGTTGACGGGCAAGCGTCCGCCGACGGATGATATTCGATTGCGAGACACACTGGAGTTGTTTCCTGCATTTGGATCGAGTGTTGCAAAATTTTCTGAACCTGTACCTGGAGTACCGACATTCGTTGCGTATCCGCACGTGCTACGTGATGGTGCAATTGCCCCTGGTCAGCATGCGAGTTTTTTGGGGAAGCAGTTTGACCCTTACTTTTTTCAGGCGGATCCGAATGCACCGGAGTTTGGCCTACCGGAGTTGCAACTACCAGCGAATTTGGATTTGGCGAGACTTGAACGGCGTCGGGAACTCGTTGAGTTGATTGATCAGGAGCAGAGATTGATCGAAAAGTCGAATGATGCGAAGGGACTGGATCAATTGCAACAGCAAGCGTTGCGTATTCTTTCATCTACCGGTTTGCGAGATGCGTTGGATTTGAGTGCCGAGAGTCGTGCGGTACGGGATGCTTATGGACGTTCGACCTATGGTCAGTCGTGTCTATTGGCAAGAAGGTTAGTGCAGGCGGGTGTAAGGTTTGTCACTGTTTATTTCTCGCAGAGCATTGGTGGGAAGGGGAGTGAGGGGTGGGATACTCATCAAGAGAATTTTAAAGACCTTAGGGAGCGACTCTTGCCGATGACCGATCAAACTGTGCCGACGTTAATTGAAGATCTTGAATCGCATGGATTGCTTGATGACACGTTGGTTTTGTGGATGGGAGAGTTCGGTCGCAGTCCTCAAGTTGGGGATAGAGATGGCAAGGGGCGTGGGCATTGGCCAGATTGTTACACGGTAATGATGGCAGGCGGAGGAGTTCAGGGAGGAGCGATTTTTGGCCAGAGCGATGCTAAGGGGGCTTATCCTGCTAGTGACCCGGTCGGTCCAGAAGATATCGCGGCGACTTTGTATTGGGCTTTGGGGATCGATCCACACGCAGAGGTTTACGATACTCAGAATCGACCTTTAGCGATCTCCACAGGTGAGCCGATCGAAAGAATTTTTTACTAAGTTGTTTGTCTGCTAGGATTCAGGCTGAGTATCACTGCGAGCTGGAATCTGTTGAGGTGTTTAATGTTACATCGAACCGTTTGTTTGTTGGTTTTGATTGTTCTTTGGGTTTTTCCTGGTAGTGTCGGTTTTGCTCAAGACACTGCATCCACGATCCGGGTGATGAGTTTTAACGTTCGCTATGGGACGGCCAATGATGGAATCAATCGCTGGGACTTGCGCAAGGAATTCTTGGTCGAGACCATCCAAGCTTATTCGCCAGATTTACTTGGAACACAAGAGACATTAGCCAGTCAGCGTGATTATCTGGAAACTTCTCTATCGGGATATGGAGTAGTGGGAGTTGGCAGAGATGACGGGCAAGCGAAAGGGGAGATGGCTGCTTTGTTCTATCGCAGGGCGCGATTTGAGGCGGTCAAGCATGGTCATTTTTGGCTTAGTGAGAATCCTGACAAGATAGGTAGCAAGGGATGGGATGCTGCGTTACCTCGTATTGCTTCTTGGGTGCTTTTGAAAGATCGCTCCGATCCCACTGGGAAGGAGATTTTGTTTCTCAATGCTCATTTAGATCACCAAGGTCGAGAAGCACGGGCGCAGAGCACAGCGTTGATTCGTAGCAAGTTGCAAGCGTTGGGGCAGGGTTGTCGATGGATCGTCACGGGGGACTTTAATGCATCACCGGATGAGTTGCCTTACGAGAATTTGTTTGGATCGAAGTCGGAAGAATCTCGGAGATTGATCGATACGTTTCGGGCCTTCCGTCCAGTAGCTGAAGCTGGAGAAGGAACGTTTACATCGTTTTCGGTGAAAAACCGAAATGGGGGACGGATCGACTGGATTGGATGTAGCGAAGAGTTTGAAGTGCGTGTTGCGGCGATAGATCGTACTTCGAGGGATGGACGTACACCTTCGGATCACTTTCCGGTGATCGCAACGCTTCGTCCTAAATCCCAAATGCAAGAGGTAAGATTGCGGGTGTTGAGCTACAACATGCATCATGGCGAGGGTGTAGATGGTAAGCTCTCATTGCCTCGGATTGCTGAGGTGATTCGAGATGCGGATCCTGATTTTGTAGCACTGCAAGAAGTCGATCAAGGCGTAGCGCGTAGTGCGAGTGTACAACAGGCGGTCGAGTTAGCTGAGCTGACGGGTTATCACTACGGATTCTGTAAAGCAATCGACTTTGGAGGTGGTGAATATGGCCAAGCGATTTTGAGTCGTTGGCCGATTCCGCAAGTTTTGGGAATTCAATTACCCAATCGTGACGGAAGGGAGCAAAGGATTGCGATAGTTGTTGATGTCGAGACTGAGTTGGGAAAGATTCGCTTTGTAGGGACACATTTGGATCATTCACACAACGAGTTGCGTCAAGAGCAAGCTTCTGCATTGGTTGAGTATTTGACAAAGAGTGTTGGAGTAGAAGCGGACCGTCTGTGTGTTCTTGCGGGTGATTTGAATGATACGCCGGAGAGTGAAACGATTCGACGATTTCAAGGGTGGGATCATGTTCCTCGAATAGCACCTCAAGAAGGAACGTTGGCGACTTATCCATCGGAAGGTCCAAAGGCCCAAATCGACTTTGTGCTACTCAAGAGTAATGACGCTTGGGAATTGGAAACATGCAAGGTGATCGACGAGTCGATTGCATCTGATCATCGTCCAATAATCGCAGTGATTCGCAAGAGGCGTTAAGCAGTTCAGTCGAAGAAACCGTGTAAGTACCATTGGTGAGTGTTCATGTCTTCGAAGATCCACCACCACTGTCCTGATTCGAGAGCGACGCGGTAATAATTGCGTCGAATGGTGGGGCCTGACCACCATTGGCTTTCGATTCTTTCTGGTCCGTAAGCGTTAAGAACTTTGATTTTTCCTTGCAAAAGGGGCTGGATTGTTGCGGCTGTTGTATTGGACAGGATTCCAAGTTGGTTAATGGATTGTGTAGCGTCGGTACTGACTTTAATTTCAATGGGTTTTTCTAGCAGTTGTGTTGGGCGGGTCCAAGCCGCGTCGGAGTTCGGTACGATCGCGTTTGCGTTGCGGAAATTGTGAATAGGGGCTTTTCGAAGTTTTCGTTCCGTGGATTGATTGCTGCCGTCGGTACGAATACCGGTAAGAGGGCGGAGTTTGGTTTGCAGTTCTGGAATAGGGTTTGGGAGTATCGTCGGGCACAGGACGCGGTCGCGACCAAGTCTAGCTGCGAGTCCATCGATCAGTTTGGCAGCTTCGTTGCGATACTTGAGTGATTCGCATTCGAATAATTCATGTTGTTGCCATCGCATCGGGGCGGTCCAAGCGGCTTGGACAGTGACTTGCCGAATACCGAGTTGCCGATTTAAGCGAGGGGGATTGCGTTCAAGGCATCCGCTCAGCAACCAAAGTAGATGTTCTGGATCTCGACTTGCTTGGAACATACCGAGTTGGATCAAGTGGGCTCGGGGAGAGTTGAGTTGTTGTGATTCGGATTGCATGGTAGTAGTTTCGATGGCGATACGTACCAGAAGTCGCCAGATGCCGTGATCATTTTCTTCGAGTCGTCGGCACAGTTGGCGTACCGTTGATTCTAGGAGTTGTTCTAAGTGTTGGAGTTCGAAAATTGGGTGTTCGAGGTCGACAGAAACTTCGAGGGGTTCTCCAGCATGTCGAATTGAGATGGGTTCCGATCGGTTAGCGAGGGTTTGGTCGAGGCGTTGCAGGAGTAGTGGACCGAAGCGTGAAGTCAAGGAGGAGCGTGGTAGTTGTTCGAGCGCATGAATGGTTCGTATGCCGAGGCGGTGGAGTTTAGCGGCGATATCGATGGTTATTCGAAGCGCTTCAACGGGATAGGTGCCGAAGAATGCTGAAGGAAAAGGGTTGTTTGGGTGAAAGATTTCGATGCGAGGGGCTATTTGAAGTGTTTCTAACAAAGAGCGTTCAGCGCGTTCGATTTGTAGCATCCATTCTGGGACTTCACGTCGTGAAGTGTAGTTCGCGAGAGCCCAAGCTTGACCAAGGGTATTTCCTATACCGATACAGCCGAAGTAACCATGGCGGGTAAGCCATAGTTGGAGAGTATTTGCGAGGGTTGCTTCGTCGCCGTACCAGTTATCCAATCCTGTGATATCCATCAAGATTGCTTGTGGTTCAGGAAGCGATCGACCACACCAGGGTTGTGTTTCGAGAGCTTCGACTCCGACGAGAGGACTGAATTCCATCAAGCGTTCGGCGAGGGTGTAGAGGTCTTCGATGTTGACTTGGGGGTCATGTTCGATCCATTGGATGTTTTCCGGTGGCAAAGCGCTGAGAAACGAGCGTGCTTGGGTAACGGTCATGCTTGGCAAGATCCCTGCTTTTCTTGCGGTAGCATTTGCAGCGGCGATTATTCTTCCGCGACGCGGGTCGTTAGAGACAAACAGAGTGGGGGGAGTGGGTACTGTCTGAGAGTTTGGTGGTGGTAGGGGGTCAGCCGGCAGCGCTTTGGCGGCGGCGATTCGTTGCCATGGCCAATTGGGAAGCCAGATGCACAGTACTCTCTGCGGGCGTTCGCTCTTGTGCAAGCTTTCGGTCATGAATGGATTCTACCTTTGATTCGTATTCTACCCAATCTCCATCGGAGCCGATCCCGATTTGGACTTGTTTTCCGGTATGTGTAGCCGGTGCGCGTTGTAGGGTGAATTCAAACCAGCGAGGTTCGATCCCACGTACTCGCTGTGTTGGGGAAACGGAGTTGTGTTGTGGGCGGGGAGCTAGAGCCCGGAGTTGCCATTGGACTTCAGCCCAGCTTGGGTACCTTTTTGCCATAGCGCGGTCTCTTAGGAAGATACCCAGGCCTCCTCCTTGTTCGACTGCGAGTTGCCAGCGTCGAGCGACTCGATCGTCAAGGTGTTCGACGGAGGTGATCAGCGCGCCGACCGCTCGACTGCGTAAAGCTTGGTCGATCCCCCAAACCCAATCGGCCCCTGGATTAGGTCGAACCAAGATGACTCTTTCCAAAGGAATTTGCAATGCATTCAGTGGGGGGGCCGCGACGCTTAGATTGGGAGCGACCAGGACGAGGTATTTACCGCCGGTTAGCCATTCTCTAGCGATGCGCAGTGCGACGGAAAGCGCGCCGTAGCCGCGAGTCAGAAGGGGGCTGGTTCTGGGAGAATTCGCTAAGCCCGAGGCTGCAATGTGAGGGCCTTGTTCAGTAAGTATTTCAAGGAGGCTACCGGGGAGATAGCCGCCGGAGGGCAAGCAGGCGTCGAGTTGTGCGGAACCGTTAGAGACGCTTTTCTTTTGGGTGCGATTGGCGGTCTGAAGTGTACGGATTTCCCGAGCGAGGACTTGGAGAATGTCGGAACGCATTTCGGAACCGACTAGATCATGCTTCTGGTCTAAGAAATTATCCAACATGATGTCCGCAGGTTTTTTTCGCATGAGGTCGGTGGTTTGTCCCAGTTGCCGCTGCGACGAAAGAATGCTAGCACTCTTCCGTTGCAGCGTCCATAAATTTTTGAGTGGAATCGCATCCTTCGGTCAGGCTTGGCTGGCAAGCCGTTTCACGACCGTCGTCATTTGTAGTAGACCTCTGATCTTGGACACCTTTGGTCAAACGCCGAGGAAATTTTTCAGAAAACAAAAAATGATCTGCGGTGCTTAAAATCTCTTTAAGATGTTGACACGGGAAGGTAATTTCACCAAGATGGTTTTCAGCGTTGTGTTGGAGCATTTTCAACGTTGACGGATATTCGATTCCGCGGGTCGAGCAGACGATTCCGAGAACAAAGCAGAGAAATCATGGGGAGTTCGATACGCTACATGGGCCCTTGTCCCAATTGCTCGTTTGCAATGTTTGTGACAAATTTTCCTGCTCCCTTTGAGAAGGCCAAGCGAGCGGTGGTGTGCCACGGTTGTGGGGCACATTGGGAAATGCGAGATGCTCGCTCTGTGGCGGATGCTCCGAAGTGTGATCCTTCGGAAGGCGTTTTGGATGAGAAAGTCGAGTTGTTGCTCCAAGCTGCCGACGCTCAACTTTCGGCCGAAGCCCATTGATACGCTACGTTTTTATTTCGCAACGGACCGGAGCCCGAACGATTCGGTAAAGCCGCTTTATGGGCCACAGCCAACGATTCGGACCGTTCATTTACATGTTGACACTTCGGAAGGTTCCGAAGTATAAATAGGTTTCGATGTCAGACGTCGATCCGTATATAGAATTGGATTGTCGCCAGCAGCCTTTTGCCAGCTGCTTGCTAATTGCGTACCCCACCCCATGAGGATTTAGATCGATGAGCCGAAATGTTCTGATGCTGGTTTCGAGTTTGGCTTTTGCAACCTTTGCTCTGATGTTGACAAGGTTGCAAGCGGATGATCGCGATCTTGAGCCGAAGGAGCACACCAAGGACTCTTTGGCAACCGTGCGGGAGAAGGTCGGTGAGAAGAAAGCGATCTTGGTCGACGTTCGAGACCTTGTTGAGTGGAACGCGGGGCACGTCGAGGGTGCCGTGCTGTTGCCCTGGAGAGAGCTTCAAGAGAAGATTACCGAGGAGCAAGTCGCCGAGAAGTTATCCAAGGAAAAGATCATCTACACGCATTGTGCGGTGGGATACCGTTCGTTGCGGGCAGCGAAGATCCTTAAGAAATACGGTTACGATGTTCGCCCTCTCAAGCCTGGCTATGACGAGTTGGTCAAAGCTGGATTTCCTGTTGAGAAGGGACCTAGTAAGCCCGAGGTAAAGCAATAAGGTCTGCAAGCCTCTTTTTATTCTAACGCATCTAGCCCCAGTTCTTGGCTGGGGCGATCTAAGTCAGAGTTTTCTGACATTGGCGAGTCTTTGGTGCGACTAACATTCCAGGGTACGACAACGAGCCTTCCTACATCCAGTTTCGTGACTTTGACTTGTTGGCCTGGTTCAATTGGGCCAGCTCCACTAACTGCTTCAAACGTGTGTTCTCCGATTCTCACTGTACCATGGGGGAGAAATTCTGTTTCGCTGATACCAAGGGACCCTAGGAATTTCGTGGGGTCGGATTCATTGGCGGTATCGGACCAAGTGAACGATTCCGCTCGTTCTGGGGTAGCAATGATCTTCTTGCCAAACGGAGTTTTCGGCCAGATATAGATCAATGCAAGTAGCATTAAGGGGACCATTGCTAAACTAGCGGCCAGCATCCACCACCCGCTCGTTGGGGAGTGCCTAAACGCGAAGTAAACAGCTCCGCATCCGAGCATAGCGGTAACGGCGACGAGTACTCCGCCGGTTGGGATCATCAAATCGATTGCAAAGACTACCAAAGCGGCAATGAATAAGGCCATTGCTATCGCGAGGGCTGTCATGATGGTTCGTATCCGAGATTTGGGGCGAGCCAACGTTCGACTTGTGCCAGCGGCTCACCCTTCCGCTTGGCGTAATCTTCTACTTGATCTTTCGTCAGGCGATCGACAGCAAAATATCTTGCTTGGGGATGACCAAAGTAAAACCCGCTAACGCTAGCTGCCGGCCACATGGCGTAGGATTCTGTAAGGGACACACCAATTTGCGCTTTTGCGTCGAGCAAGTCAAACAAAATATGTTTCTCAGTATGGTCCGGGCAAGCAGGATATCCTGGGGCCGGTCGTATTCCACGGTATTCTTCCTCGATCAATTGCTCGTTGGTCAATTTTTCTTCGATCCCGTAGCCCCAATCAAGCCTCGCTTGTTCGTGAAGCAACTCGGCGAAGGCTTCAGCCAATCGGTCTGCAATCGCTTTAATCATGATGGCTGAGTAGTCATCATGTTTCGCTTCGTAGGCCTTAGCCATCTCCTCTGCTCCGACTCCTGCGGTAACGACGAACGCTCCGAGGTGGTCTTTGCGTTGAGAGTCTAAGGGGGCGATGTAATCAGCAAGGCTACGGAAGTCACTTTGGCCTTTGCGTTCCCATTGCTGTCTTAGGAAATGGAATTTGGTCAACTGTTTGGTTCTTGTTTCATCCGTAAATAGGATGACATCATCACCCTGGGAAGCCGCAGGCCAAAAGCCATACACTGCATGGGCTTTGAGCGAGCCAGTTGCAATACAGTCAAAGAGCATTTTGTTCGCATCGTCGAATAGCTTCTTCGCCTCTACACCAACGATCGGATCGTTGAAAATCTTGGGGTACTTCCCTTTGAGTTCCCAAGCCATGAAGAAAGGTGACCAGTCGATGTATTTTGCGATTTTCTCAATCGAGTATTCCTTGATCACCTTTCTTCCGAGGAAGCACGGCGTATCGATACGAATTTGACTCCAGTCAGTAGCAAAAGCCTTGGACTTCGCTTCTGCATAGGGGACCAGTTTCGCTTGTCTCGCTTCGTAGCTTGATCGTAATTCTTCCTGAAGCTTGAGGTTGTCTTGTACATACTTTGGTTTGAGTTCTTTGCTACAGAGCGACTCAACAACGCCGACGCAGCGAGAGGCGTCAAGTACGTGTACAACTGGTTCGTTGTAATAGGGTGCAATTTTCACAGCCGTATGTTTCGCAGAAGTCGTTGCGCCGCCGATCAGCAAAGGAATCTTCATTCCAGTACGTTGCATCTCTTTTGCGACGTGAGTCATTTCATCTAAGCTAGGTGTGATAAGCCCAGACAAGCCAATGACATCTACGCCGTGTTTGCGAGCTTCCTCAAGAATTTTCTCGCACGAGCACATGACACCCAAGTCAATTACTTGGTAGTTATTGCACCCGAGTACTACGCCGACGATGTTCTTTCCGATGTCGTGAACGTCGCCCTTGACGGTAGCCATCAGTACTTTACCTCGGAAGGCTTGTCCTTCTAGGCCCGCTTCTTCCTTCTCTTTTTCCATAAAGGGCTGGAGGTAGCCAACAGCCTTCTTCATCACCCGTGCACTCTTGACGACCTGAGGCAGGAACATCTTCCCTGCGCCAAACAAATCGCCGACGACGCTCATCGCGGACATCAATGGCCCTTCGATCACTTCCAAGCATCGTTTGCAACCTACGCGTGCTTCTTCTGTATCGGTCTCAATGAACTTATCGATACCATGAATCAACGCATGCTTAAGACGCTCTTGGACTGGTTTCTCCCTCCATTCCAAGTTTTCTCCAGATGCTTTCTTTGTTCCCGAGCCCTTCACCGTCTCCGCAAAGGATAACATGCGTTCTGTAGCATCTGATCGACGATTTAGCAGGACATCTTCTACATGTTCAAGCAGGTCCTTTGGGATATCCTCGTATACGGCGAGTTGGCCAGCGTTGACGATACCCATATCCATCCCCGCTTGAATGGCATGGTAAAGAAATGCTGAGTGCATCGCTTCACGTACTACATCATTGCCTCGGAATGAAAAACTAATGTTACTAACACCACCCGAGATTCTGACACCCGGACATTCTTTCTTGATCAGTCGACAGGCCTCGATGAAGTTCACTGCGTAGTTGTCGTGCTCTTCATGCAAAAGCCCGCGGTGCAAAAATTTATGCCGAAATTGTTGGTGGTGGTGCTTCTGCTGATGCACATCATATCACCGCTCCACATCCAGAAGGTTTGGGAGCCATCA
>JBEICB010000239.1:0-6783 GCA_040373655.1 Pirellula sp.
AAAGTAGAAGCCGGCGGGCAACTGCCCAGCGATCTTTTTCGCGTCTTGGCGCGTTTACCCGTAGCCACCGTTCTCCCGCAGGTGGAGATTGCAGTTGTGTCACAGAGAGTTGAGTTTAGAAAGTGGAAAGTAGAAGCGGGCGGGCAAATGCCCTGCGATCTTTTTTGCGTCTTGGCGCGTTTACCCGTAGCCACCGTTCGCCAGACGGTGGAGGTCTTCCTGGTAACATCCACCGCTTGGCAGCAGGTGGCTACCTTTAGCGCTCCGCATCCCGTAGCCCCCGCTCGCCAGACGGTGGAGATCTTCCTCGCAACATCCACCGCTTGGCAGCGGGTGGCTACCTTTAGCGCTCCTCATCCCGTAGCCACCGCTCGCCAGACGGTGGGAGATCTTCCTCGCAACATCCACCGCTTGGCAGCGGGTGGCTACCTTTAGCGCTCCGCATCCCGTAGCCGCCGCTCGACATCCCGCAGACGCCTATTTTTCGACAGGAACGGAAAAACCCAGCTTTTTGCACCTGCTCATTCCCCCCGGGGACAAAGTTTGAACTGTCGAGAGGGGGTCGCCAGCTTATAATACTGAGTACTTTTAACGGTGTTAGGAACTTAGTTCTCGTGAAACCCGATGTTGAATTTCCGGGTTTCTGTAGAAGGCTATCGTTACGGCGGAATAATTTCTGTTCGGAGCGAAACGCAGGATAATAGACAAGTTCCTCGCCCGACCCACCTCCCCCTCCATAGCATGCAACTCCCTTGACAGACAAAACCGTAAAAGCCCCCCTTTTCCGAGCCCATCTGGTTGGACTGGCATTGCTAGCCTTGCCGGCGTTGATCGGATGTGATCCGCCGCCGGTAGTGCGGGTTTACGACGCTCCGAAGTCCGATACCGAATTCGTCTCGGGTCCATTGGCAGGAACAGGAAGCGGGTCGGTTTCCCTCGGTAGTGTGGGAAGCGCGGTACCGAACGCGGGAGTTCCCAGCGTCTCCGGACCGCGACGAATCCTTGGCGCGATTCTCCCATTGGACTCCGGTTGTTACTTTCTCAAAGCGACCGATAGTCCAGAGCGGCTTGAGCCGCTCATGAGTGACTTTCACACGATTGTGAGCAACTTTGCAATAGATGCCAACACAGGGAAACCTTCGAACGCATTACCCTCGGGCTGGGTGATGAATCCTCGGAATGATATCGCTTTGGCTGAATTCGTATCGCCGGAAGCAACAGGAAGCGTCAAGTTCACGGTTACCGCTTTGGCGATGCCTGAGCAGCAAGATTGGCCGGAATATTTGCTCAGTAATGTCAATCGCTGGCGAGGTCAGTTAAAAGTCGAACCGGTTGATCTGAAAACGCTCAATGATTCTTTGGTCTCGGTTCCTCGGGGTCAGGGGCTATTGCCATCCTACATTTTTGATGCGACGGGGACCGGTTCGGGTGGAATGTCACCAAGTGGCTTGCCCGGAGGCAGCGCGAGAGCACCGACTCCAACTGCACCTGTAACACCAGTTCCAACTCCGACTTTGCCACCTTCAACGCCATCGACTTCTGCATCAACGACAGAAACTCCGAAACGCCCGGAACTCGATTATCGATTACCGGAGGGTTGGAGTGTTGGCCAAGGATCTCCATTTCGATTAGCGACATTGAAGATCGAGTCAGCGGAGGGGAACGGCGAAGTGACCGTCAGCATGGCAACTGACAATCCGCAAGCGAACACAGCGATGTGGGCTCAGCAAGTTCTCAAAGAATCGGAACCAGCCCAAATCGATCCTGTGGTGCAGCAGACAATAGAAAAAGCGCAGATCATTGCGGTCGGGGACAAAGAAGCCAAGTTATACACCATTCGCAAGTCTGACGAACCTCAAGCGCCGATGTTGATGGTAGCTTCGATTCCCACAGAAAACCAAGAATTGCATCTGTTCGTCAAGCTCATCGGGGACAACCGTCTCGCGGAAGCTCAGAAACAGAAGTTCATCGATTTTGTTCAATCCATCTCTTTAAAATAGATCGTTCACCATGGCCACTGCACCTCTACAAGACGGTTTAGTACCGCGTTCGGTACCGAATACGAATAGCTTGGAGCGAAGTATCTGGACGGTGCTTCGCTACGCGGGCTCCTTAAAGATCACTTGCGCAATGTTCGCCTTGGGAATCCTCATACTCCTTGTCGGCACGCTTGCTCAAGACGAAGAGACGATTGTCGACGTTAAGCGGTCTTACTTCAACAGTTGGGTCGCCAAAGTAGATTTCGACGTCTTCGTCCCGCAAACCATTTGGCGTCATGAGAAAGCTTATCCTGGATTCTTTGTGATTCCCGGTGGTGCCACGATCGGCCTGATATTGCTGATCAATTTGGTCGCCGCGAAAATGACTCGTTTTCACATGACTGCTCGTGGGGCCCGTTTTGTTGCAGGGATGGCAATCACTCTCTTGGGTTTCGCACTGATTGCGATGATTGTTTTTGGCGCACACTTGGGTGATGGATTGCAGGGTGAGCCACCGTTTAGCTACGACACCATTTGGAACGGATGTATCGCTTCCTTGTGGTTATCTATCCTCGGATTGGGAGCTTGGGGGGTTTTTGCTTCACCAAAACACAGCATTTCGAAGTTCGCTCTTTGGATCGGATTCGCTTCGGTCTTTGCCGTCGGAATTATCCTCGCAATCGCTGGCGATGCCGTGCGTATACCTGATCCCGGTCTGCGCATCGTCTGGCAGCTCGCAAAAAGCCTGATCGTCAGCGCCGTGATGCTCTCAGGCCTTACCATTCTCTTCGGAGGTCGCGGCGGTAATGTATTGATTCACCTCGGGATCGGCTTGCTGATGATAGGACAATTTGCATTCGGCGATCGTCAGCGCGAAGAGAGAATTAGTCTGTACGAAGGCCAACGGACTCGTGCTGCCGTTCAGACAGACATCGTAGAACTAGCCGTGATCGACAAGACGCAACCTGACAAGGACCGAATCGTTGCTTTTGACGATCCCTTGATCATCAAAGCAGCCAATGACAAGACACTTTTGACTGACCCCTCATTACCGTTCGAAATCCGCATTGAAAAGTGGATGCCAAACTCTGATCTCAAGCCACGGCGAAGCGATCCCGAACTAGCGAAAGAAGCTGAAGGTGTTGCGGGTCTGCCACCGGAGCTTGCACTTGTGGAAGTCCTTAAGTCTGGTGGTGCAAAAAGCGAAATGAACATCGCAAGCGCCTACATATCAGTACGAGAAAAGAAAACGTCCAAAGAGCTTGGACGATTCGCGGTAAGCCAACTACTGAATGACACAACCTTCAGACCACAAAACTTTTTGACAACAATCGAGTCTGACGGTCGTCAATTCGATTTGGCTTTGCGATTCCGCAGGAACCTCAAACCCTTTTCCTTTGAGCTAACCAACGTCGAGCTCAAGCAGTACACGGGTACGGCCATCCCGAAGGACTACTCGTCGTATGTACGCATTGTGGATGATTCGGGTACGACGTTGCAAGAAGGCCGGATATGGATGAACAGTCCGATGCGGTTCCGTGGTGAAACCTACTATCAATCATCGTATGCACCCGCAGCCCAAACGCCGCTAGGAGTAGAACAAACCGTCTTGCAAGTCGTCACCAATGCAGGTTGGCTTATTCCTTACGTTTCATGCGTCTTGGTCGGATTGGGAATGTTGGCACACTTCGGCATTACCCTTACGCGTTTCGCTTCGAGGTATGACCGAAAAGCAATCGCGCTGACCGACCGAGCACCTTGGTATCTGACCGCAGCACTGATTCCATTGGCATTGTTGGGTGGATGGTTATACAACCGCGCAAAAACACCTGCCGCGAAGGAGGGGAACATAGACTGGTATGCTATCGGAGAACTACCCGTTCAACACGAAGGGCGCATCAAACCTTTGGCAGGAGTCGGAGCACAAGTGCTCAAAGCACTATCCGACAAACCGTTCGCTCTGTCCCTAGAAGGACATAGCTACGAAGGAGCGCAAGAAACCGGAAAACAAATCTCAGCAGCACAATGGTTGATGAGTGTCATGGCTCATGAGCCTTGGGTCATGGAAGCTCCGTTGGTTCGCATCGACTCCATTGCACTCTTGGATGAACTAGGACTTGATCGACACAAGAGTCACCGGTACAGCATCAAACAGATAGACGAGAAGCTTGCTGGAGACAACTCTGAAACTTTCCAGCGAAAGTTTCAGCAGTTGGCCAATTCCGAAGAGAATAGCTGGACGGTAGAAGACCGAAACTTCATGCGATTGCAAACTCGCATGGGTATTTTTTATTCGATTTGGGGAGCTTACGAACCGATCGATGAAATTCTCAAGTCCGTTGCTAACGATCCTCAAAAACTCTCCCAAGTCATCGATGGACTTGGGCCGGTCATGGAATCGATCAAACGAAAAGGTCCTCCGGCAATTATCCCGCCGACAGACTTGCCGGAAAAACTAGATCCCTCTCAACCACCCCCACAGTGGAATGCATTTGCACCTGCGTTTTATGAAGTGCTCAAGAACTTCGATCCCAAGAAACTCGACAATCCCACTTCACAATTCCGGCAACTAGCGCAAGACCTGCGCAAGGGGTCTTCAAATAGCAAGCAGATCAACGAGGAAGTAAGCAAGTACGCCAAAATGCTTGAAGACAAATATTCGGTGGTAGCGCGTTCGAAAAAGGCGCGTTTTGAAGCTTGGTATGGCTATTTCAATCCAATCAGTATTTCGTATGTACTTTACATCGTGGCAGCACTGACCGCCTTTCTTGGTTTGGTTTGTTCCGCGTTCGCATCCAATCCTAAGGGTGCGGTCGTGAAGGAGTGGATCCGCCAAGCCGCTTTTTGGATCTGCGTTGTTACCCTGCTGATCCATACGGTGGCGATCATCTCGCGAATTTACATCTCCGAGCGACCACCGGTAGTCAGCTTGTACTCGGCGGCTGTTTTCATCGGCTGGGCAATCGTTCTTGCTGGAGTCGTCTCTGAACTTCTCTTTCCAATATCGATCTCACTTTTGGTTGCGGCCAAAGCCGGATATCTGTCTTTGCTCGTTGCGGATGGGTTGGATATCGGCGATTCGATGCCGGTTCTGCAAGCGGTACTCGATACGCAGTTCTGGCTCTCCACGCACGTGATCAGTGTTTCGTTAGGATACTCAGCGACATTCTTAGCCGGTTTCCTAGGTATCGGGATTGTTCTCCTCGCTTTCTTCGCTTGGATCGCTCCTTCGGTAATTGCCGAAGAGACTCGCAAGAAATTAATCGATACGCTCTACCGCGTCTGCTATGGCGTGGTTTGCTTCGGGATCTTCTTCAGCTTCGTCGGTACTGTCTTGGGTGGACTATGGGGTGACGATCGCTGGGGACGTTTCTGGGGTTGGGATCCAAAAGAAAACGGCGCGTTGATGATCGTACTTTGGAATGCGTTGTTGCTGCATGCCAAATGGGATAAACTCGTCGGCCCCCTCGGCTTCGCGATGCTTGCGATCGGAGGCAATATCATCACGGCTTGGTCGATGTTCGGAACCAACATTCTTGGGATCGGATTGCACGCCTACGGTGGTGAGACTGGGGAATCGCTCAGAAACATGGGATACTTCTTTGCAAGCCAACTTGCGGTAATCCTGCTGGGAGCATTTGTGTATTTCATGACCTCAGCGCAGAAACTAACGAAGACAACATGACCCAGGCCGCATGCAACTCCGCATTGCCCAATTCCGGATTCGAGTTCTTGCGGTCGGATATCTTGGAACACCGGCCTATTGCTAAGGATACTTGGCAGTTGAAGGTTCGTGCGCCTGAATTGGCCACCAAGACGCGGCCTGGTCAGTTCTTTATGGTTCGTATCGCCGACTGCAACGACCCTCTGATCGGTAGAGCTCTGGCTTTCTACGATCGAGGCAAAGACTCATCAGGCGCAGCTGAAACGATCTCGGTCGTTTACGTGGTGAAAGGTAAATTCACCCGCGCGTTGTCTCAACGAACAGTTGGGCAATCGATTGAGCTTTGGGGCCCTTTAGGAAATACCTTCAGCAACTCTCCCGTCGATCATCTTATCCTTGTCGCTGGTGGGGTAGGCATCACTCCGATGCTGACACTCGCTACGAGTGCCCTCGGAATCGAATGCTACGGTGAGGGAATTGAGCAACATCCCTTCGCGAAACGTGTCACCTTGTGTTACGGTGCACGGACCAAAGAATATTTAGCAGGTCTCGACGCATTCACATCTCGTGGCGTAAAACTTGAACTTGCAACAGAAGACGGTTCTCTAGGTCATCGCGGACGAGTGACCGAACCGCTTGAACGCCTGTTGATAGATGACGCTAGCTCCACTCGCATCGCGTGCTGCGGACCGGAACCGATGATGCAAGCGGTTGGCAAGGTAGCCGAAAAGTACGATGTCCCTTGCGAGATCTCCTTAGAAACACCTATGGCTTGCGGGATCGGGATTTGTTTCACTTGTGTGGCAAAGATCAAGCAAGCGGACGGAAGTTGGGATTATCGCCGCACGTGTATGGAAGGCCCCGTTTTTCCGTCGCAGCAAGTCGTCTGGTGAGCGGGTGAAGACGATGAGGAGCGCTAAAGGTAGCCACCCGCTGCCAAGCGGTGGAAGTTACCAGGAAGATCTCCACCGTCTGGCGAGCGGTGGCTACGGGGAAACTCGCCAAGACGCAACAAAGATCGCAGTGCGATTTGCCCGCCCGCTTCTACTTTCCACTTTCTAGACTCAACTCTCTGAGAGCCAACGGCTCTCCCCACCGTCTGGCGAGCGGTGGCTACGGGATGAGGATCGCTAAAGGTAG
>JBEICB010000257.1:0-6106 GCA_040373655.1 Pirellula sp.
CATCCCATGATCCGCAGTGTAAATAACTAACGTGTTTTCTAACTGCCCTAATTGCTCAAGACGATCAAGCACACGCCCAATTTGACGATCAATGTTTTCGCTACAAGCAAATTCACGTCCAAGTTCGTTGCGAATCGTCTGCTCGTCACGTCGCTCCCACACACCTTCAACGTCGACCTCATCTCGCAACCCGGGATGCCCGTGTGGAAAAGGATGCTTGGGCAAATAGTTCTCCGGCAATTTTGGCTGGTTGGGGTTCGCCGGTGGAACCGTTGCGCGATCTCGATGATTAACCGCACCATACTTGGCAAGCAATTCCGGAGTCCCATCCCGTACATCGTGTGGATGCGAGAAACCAAAGTATATCAAGAAGGGCTCTACCTCACGATTTCCGCCATCGTCTGCTTTCGCCTGATCTATTTTCTTCTCGTAAGAATCAAGAAAATCTAGCACCCTATCGGCGTGCCATGCACTCCCCGACTCCACTGTTCCGCCGCGTTTCGTTGCATCGTGTCGAATTTCAAACTGCTGATTCGCACCTTCGTAACTGTTCCCCTGCTTGCAAGTTCTCATAGTTAAATACCCCGCTCGTCGAAACACGGCAGGTAACGTCTGCGTCTCCACGTTTTCTGGACACAACCCCTTCTGCTTCGCCAATGGAGAAATCGGCAAATGCCACACCGTTCGGCCAGACATGATCATGTGACGAGATGGCGTACAAACCGCACCGGAGAACGATCCCATGTGATACGCTCCATCGAGAACCAACCCTTCCCTCGCTAGCCGATCTAGGTTGGGTGAATCCAAAGGACTCTTGGGGTTGTAAACCTTCAGATCCCATGGAGATTGATCGTCAACAAGTATGAACAAAATGTTTGGACGCTTAGTTATGCCAGAAACTTGCTCGGCAATTGCGCCATCGAAACACAACACATACAAACAAATACAGACCAACTGCCCAACAAGGGATCCGCGACACGACTTCATATGTAAAAAAACAGAGTCGAACATCATGTTGAAACCCCTGAATCGATAAAGAACTCACTGTAAAAAGCTCAGGCACTGCGTGACAATTAGGCACTGCATGACAATTAGGCACTGCCTGACAATTAGGAACTACATGACAAGGTAGAACAACCCGGTTTATATCGAGCCGACTCTGGACGTTTTTCGGCGTAAGCCTCATTTCCCGGTTGCTCGTCGTATGGATGTCGCATCACTTCCAACAACCGGTCGATCTCGGACGAATCACCCCCTTCGGCCGCTTCGATCGCTCTCTGCGCAAGGTAGTTCCTCAAAACGTATTTGGGATTAACCTTTGCCATCTTTAGCCTCCGCTCCGGATAAGAGATCGATTGGCGATCGATACGTTGCGAGTAGCGTTCAAGCCATTCCGTCAGCTCCGTCGCCACTCGATGGTTTTGTTCCTCTTCTCGATAGAACGCTAGACGAAAGTGATGCATCGCGAGACTCCTTTGATCTCCCTCACTGCATTCATTACCCCAAATCCGCTCGCGCTCCCAATCGCCTAAAAGCCGATAAAACCATGTCATATCGATCTCCGTCGATCGCAAAAGACTGAACAGTCCCTCTGCCAACGGACTATCTTCACTCTCTTGCCAAGTTTCCAAGCCCAACTTTTGAGCCATCGACTTCTGCCAGTTGGTCCGCATCGTATCAACATACAACTTTAGCCCGCTTTCCAACGCAGCGGTATCTTCAATGCAAGCATGCAACGCGTTTGCTAATTGAGCAAGATTCCAATATGCAATTTGCGGTTGCTGTCCGTAACAGTAACGCCTTCCTTCTGCGTCGGTAGTATTCGGGGTCCAAGTCGGATCATAGTCTTCGAGCCATCCATACGGACCGTAGTCGATGGTTAACCCCAAGATCGACATATTGTCAGTGTTCATGACTCCATGTACGAATCCAACCCGCATCCACTCGACAATCATCAAGGCGGTTCGCCGACAAATTTCGTGAAACCAAGCAACCACTATTGCTTGATCCACCCCTTCTTCATCCTCCTTCGCCCCAGCCAGCAACTCAGGAAAGTCGGTGCGAATGACATAGTCAACTAACCTCTTGAGGTTCTCAATATCGTTTCTCGCCGCAAAAATCTCGAAATTCCCGAAACGCACAAAACTTGGGGCCACTCTGCAAACGATCGCGCCTGGTTCTCTGCGTGGTCGCCCATCGTAAAACATATCTCGTACCACACGATCTCCGGTGCCAATCAAACACAATGCCCGAGTCGTTGGAACTCCCAAATGAAACATCGCTTCACTACAGAGGAACTCGCGGATGCTCGATCGCAACACCGCAAATCCATCAGCAGTCCTTGAATACGCCGTCGGGCCTGCACCCTTGAGTTGCAACATCCATCGCTCCCCGGACGGCGAAAGAACCTCACCCAAATTGATCGCTCGGCCATCACCGAGTTGCCCCGCCCAATGCCCGAATTGATGTCCCCCATAACACATCGCAAAAGGTTGCATTTGCGGCAACAGCTTCTTTCCAGAGAACGCATCGAGAAACCAGTCCGATTGCGTTTCCTCCAGCGTAAGCCCAATCAATGACGACACTTCACTCGCCACGCTTAACAAACGCGGAGCACTCGGAGTAACTGGCCATGCGTGAGAATAACACGCTCCATGAACTTGACGCGGTTGCCTTGCTCTCGCAATTTCCTGCGACGTCCATTCAGATATAGGCTCCGCCGGATCGCCAGGAAGTCGTTGAATAAACCGGTTGGCGAATTGCAGTGGCATAAGTTCTTTGAAGTAAAATCTTCAGGGCGGTTAGTGTATTACTCAAGTGGCATGATTTCGACTTTACGGAAATCGATCGGGTGGCTTTCCGACTGAAGGGATATCGTGCCTCGATCCAATTGCAACTGATCATTGACAATGATCCGCTGTGCGTTTGCGTCTTTTGGATCCAACTGCGGTCGTTGATATTCAAGAACGACTTCCCCGTCAACAAAGTGCCGAATGACTTCGTTGCCCAAAACCTCGATTTCAGCAGTTACCCATTGCTCCCCGTGATACGTCTTGGACTTGGAATTCGTACAATGCTGTGTGAACAACTTTCCTTGCATTTCAACGTTTGTACCAGGACTGCACAAGTTCAATGTTGTCCTCGGGTTTTTGCCATCACCTCCTAGAAACTGAACTTCGATCGAACACGGGAAATCTTGATCAAGCGTCATTGTCTCTGGCTTCTGCCCATGCAACATCACACCGCTATTGCGAATCGCCCAACCCGGTCCACCTTTAGCTTGCTCACCGACAAATCGATATTCGATTCGCAAACGATACTTGGAAAATGAGTGTTGATAGAACAAGTGCCCAAATCGCTCTTGAAATTGTTCATAACCGTCATAACGAACCTGAATCATCCCATCCTGCACTCGGAAAGTGTTTCCATAATTCTCTCCGAGTGCAAAGCCACGTATCTTCGGAGTCCAGCCAGCAAGGTCCTTCCCGTTGAATAACGAGTTCCACTCACCTTTTTTGTATTGCCGATCCACAACATCGGGACCAGTACTGGGTTTTGGACCTTTCTTCAAGATATCCAGGTGGACCCTCGCGACATCTCCCATGTACCCTTTGATGTCTTGCGCGACACACTTTTCCATCCAAGTTAAAGCCTTGTCCGGAAAGCCAAGTGCATCGTAATACAATCCAACATACAGATATCCATAGAATCGATCGTAGTCCGACCCATCGACCGTCTTGCGATTCTTTTCAGCCGCCGCAACCACTTGCTCAGGTGTTGCCTTGCCTTGGATCATATCTTGAACTTGCATCATCGGGACTCGCTGATCGCGGCCGGATAACAACACCTCCTTCTGAGCTGTTGCTACATCCTTGAGCTTGGCATTGCACAAGAAATGCCAAAACGCATTTTCAACATCGTTCGGATTCACATCGCGATGGACAGTGAATTGATCGAGCCCCTCTTGGTACTTCTCTGCGTAATACAAAGCGATCCCGCGCTGCCACAAATAAGGCTTCAGCGGTGGATCCAACTCAATGACCTTGTCGAAGTCCGGCAAGGACTCGTTGACTTTACCACTCCGAAACAACAAAGAGCCCCTAACCAAATAGAGCTGAGAGTTTGAAGGTAACTTCTCGATCGCTTGATTGATCTCCTTCAATGCCTCGTCGCTCTTACCATCCCGCAACGCTTGCTCTACCCGATTGCTCCATCCGCGAATGTCCTGCGGATCAATGTCTTGCGCATTGCTCCGATTGCTCATCGCAAGCAACAGAATCACAAGGTATCCGATGCCAAATAGAGCGTTAGCTGATGCAAGCGTCCCATGCACCAGCTTCATCGAATTCTTCGGGAGACTCTGAGCAAGAACCGTAAAGTATCGAGGAAACAAAGCCAACGCAGTGAAGTGTTTCATAATCAAAAGCAATCGCGCCTAGAACCATCGGACAATCTTTTCCGCCGCAGGATTGCACTTGTAAACCCCGTGCGACACCTGCCGCAATTCTAAAGGATTTGAACAAAACTTGCACCTCCATCGCACCACCGAAGCAACCGGAATTAGTTCGAATTATAAGCTTTTGAAACTTGAAATTACGCGATCGGACGGCATCGGTTACGATGAATCTTACTCTATTCAAACCTTTCACCAATCTATTCCGACTTGAACTCGGAAGCGGAGACGATAGATCGATGAATCACTCAGCCATTTCAAAAAAGACTCTCATCCGTGGTGCGATGGTCGTCCTACCTGATAAGACAGTTCAAACCAATGTCTTGCTCGAAGCAGGTAAAATCGCAAGTGTCGATGCGGCAGACAATACGTCCGCAGAAGAGGTTATTCAAGCGGATGGGTTGCTTCTATTTCCTGGCTTGATTGACGACCAAGTCCACTTTCGCGAACCTGGGCTTACCCATAAAGAAGATCTAGGTACCGCAAGTCGCGCCTGTGCGGCAGGTGGTGTCACCAGCTTCCTCGAAATGCCTAACACCAAGCCACCTGCAATTCATCAAGATCTGATCGAAGATAAGTATCGAATCGCTTCAAGCAAATCGGTCGTCAACTATGGCTTCTACATCGGCGCGACCCCGAATAATATCGACTCTTTAAAGAACGCCACCGGTGTCCCAGGAATTAAAATCTTCATCGGCTCGAGCACCGGTGATCTACTTGTTGACGACCAAGAAGCCCTCGAAAGGATCTTCGCCGAAACCACCCTGCCGATTTGTGCACACTGCGAAGACGAAAAAACAGTTAGAGCCAATCAAGAAAAACTCGGTTTGCCGCTGCAAATCGATGACCATTCTCGTATCCGAGACCATCGAGCTGCGATCATCTCCACCCGTCGCGCTATCGATCTGGCAGTCCGCCATAACCATCGCTTCCACGTCCTGCACGTGAGCACCGCCGACGAAATACCACTTCTGGAATCCAATGGTGGTCTGATAACCTCCGAACTTTGCCCTCACCACTGGTGCTTTCATATCAGTGACTACGCTCGACTCGGTAGCCTAATCCAAATGAACCCGTCAATCAAAACCGAACAAGACACCCAACTTCTTTGGCAAGCTCTCGTCGCAGGCAAGATTCAAGTCGTGGCAACCGACCACGCGCCACATACCCTAGAAGAAAAATCACAACCCTACCCACAATCTCCCAGCGGATTACCCGCAGTCGAAAACTATTTCGCCCTGTTGCTCGATCGCGCAAACCGCGGAATGTGCACCTGGAATCAAATCGCTTCCTGGACTAGCGATGCCCCCGCACGCGTTTGGGGGATCGTCGGAAAAGGAAGAATCGAAGTCGGATACGATGCCGATGTGGTCCTCGTCGACCCAAAACTACAGCGAACCATTGAAAACGCTAAGCAGTGGACTAAAGCAAAATGGTCCCCATGGCACGGCACAAACCTGCAAGGCTGGCCAGTTAAGACTTGGGTCGCCGGCTCCTGCGTCTATAACCTAGAAGCAGATGGACAGGGAAGAATTTCCGAAGAAGTCCGAGGCCGAAGAATAACCTTCGACCACCAACGCGGAGGATACTGGAAGACATTCGATGGGATCGGAACCTAATCCGATACGAAACATTCAACACCCAATCGGTACA
>JBEICB010000350.1:0-3572 GCA_040373655.1 Pirellula sp.
AACTTGTCACTCTCATCCGGCCCAGCTGCATGCTATCGAACGAAAGTCCAGTGCCTTCGAATTTGCAAAGAAGGCCCCATCCTCGTGGTTTACCCCGAAGGATTCTGGTACCAAGGCATGACAGAGGATCGAATAGAACGCTTTGTAGAAGAACAAATCGTCCAGGGAAAAGCGATCGACGAGTGGATTTTCGCCCGAAACCCTTTACCAAATCAATGACCGGAGACTTCCGTAAATCCCTCTATCTGAGAAATCGAGCTTGATGGAAACCTTAGGGGACAACTATTTCTTTACCCTGAGGCTTCTGATCCGCCCCTCGTTCGGTACCAAGTTCATGCACTTTCAATTTCGGCTTTGAGTCATTCGCCCGATTTGCCTCAACGGCCCGTCGTTCCAACTCAGGATCAACTAGTTCGTAAAACACAGTGCGCTGCCTGGGTGTGTAGCCTAACTCGCTGATTGCATCCCGAATTTGGTCTAGCGTTAAAAAATGAACGGTGCCCGCCTCTGCAACGACATTCTCTTCCAGCATCAACGAGCCCATGTCGTTGGCACCAAATAGCAATGCCAATTGCCCTATCTTCAGCCCCTGAGTCACCCAGCTGCTTTGAATATTCGGAACGTTATCCAGAAACAATCTAGCTACCGCTTGCGTCTTTAAGTATTCGAATGAACCAGCCGGTGGCACATCGCTCATCTCCGTGTTATCCGGCTGAAACGTCCAACAAATAAAAGCCGTAAAACCGTGCGTTTCATCTTGCAAACTTCGAATTCGGTCCAAGTGCTCCACCCGTTCCGCCAACGTTTCAGCATGGCCGAACATCATCGTTGCCGAGCTGTTTCCACCCATGCGGTGCCACACCCGCATTACGTTCAACCAATCGTCTGTCATCACTTTTCCACGAGTGATCGCACTGCGAACTCGATCGACCAGTATCTCAGCACCTCCACCAGGAATGCTACCAAGCCCCGCATCCTTCAGTCGTTGAAGAACCGTCTCGAGGGACAATTTGTTAACCTTGGTGAAATGATGCAACTCGGGAGGACTAAAGCCATGAATGTTGACCTCAGGAAAATGTTGCTTAATGTCCCGAAGCATCTCCTCGTACCACTCTAGCTTAAAGTTGGGATGTAACCCACCCTGCAAAAGAATCTGGTTCCCCCCTAATGCCACCGTTTCGCGCACCTTCTCCAACAACTCCTTCCGATCCAAGACATACCCCTCTTGGCTCTTCGGGGTTCGGTAGAAAGCGCAAAAGTCGCAAACAGCAGTGCAGACGTTGGTGTAGTTGATGTTTCTATCAATGTTGTAAGTCCGGAAAGATTCCGGATGCATCCGCATCGACACCTCATGCGCGGCTCGCCCGATAGACGGTAGGTCGGAGCTCTCAAGAAGCGTCAACGCATCCTCACAAGAAAGTCGTTGCCCCTCCAAGCAACGTGTTAAGATTCTGGCTACGTTCGCATTCGTTGGCGAAATCATTCTTTATTACCTTTATTGCAGATACGGTCTACTCCGGTGCAGTTCCCGGCACCAACCCTAGTTGTACGCACCTGCGTGCAAACTCCTCAACCCCCTGGAGCTCGTTTTCACGAACATGGAAACGTAAATACCGGGTCAAATAGTCGCGGCAGTCATTCTGCGTCAATCCGTAAGTATCGCTATACCGAAGAACCAATTCGTCGACATGAGCTAGACCCTCGTCACGGCTTTCCTCCAGCGCCCGGGAAATCTGTGACCGTACGAATCGCTCTTCTCTCGCAACCCACATTGCAAAGACAAATGGAAGCCCCGTCTCTCGGTACCATTCCAGTCCTAAATCCCAGTCGCAACTGAAATCCGCTGCGTAACGCTGAGGATTCATCGCACGATCTCCGATGATCAAAACCGCGTCCGCCGGACAATCTTTCGCTTGAGTGCCAATCGGAAACGGAACTTCCTCTAGCAACTTTCCAAACCGACTAGCCAACAATACTTGCGATAAGGCAACACTCGTCCTCGACCCCTCGTCTGTACCCAAGCTTCTAGCCTCTGCTGGCGGGACGCGAAACAAAATTCGTACCGACCAAACCGGACCACAGCAGGCGATTCCTGCATTGCTGATCAAACGATACGTTTCCCGGTGCCGCAGATACTCGACAATAGGAAGCAAAGCGATATCCAGCGATTCCCTGCGAAGCCCCTCGGCAAGCCGACTAGGAAGGGCGAGTTCAAGATTTGATTCCGCTCCTAACCTTTGCTCTAGACCGTAGATCAGGGGCTTGGTGTTCAAATACTCCACGGCACCCAAACGCGTCCCCCGGACGATATTGGCCCCTGGCCCTGTTGTACCGATCTGCCCGGAAACCCCGCCGCTCATGCTCTCTGAAACCCAGGATTCACGTATATCTTTTCCTGCCACCCGGCACTGAGAATCGAACGATTGCTTCGAGTCTCTTCCTGGATATTTCGTCTGGGACACTGTGTTTGGAGTTGCATTGCTCATTTGCTCAATTACCCGTAATCCACCCGGCCGGTTAACTTTGCCGGGTTGGCACAGGCCAGCCAGACCTACGATTTCCAGACACACCCCGCCCAAGACCAACCCACCCCAAACCCCACCAGCAGATGATGCTCACCCGCCAACAACCGCCCATCGCGTCGAAGATCGTCGATCAAAATGGGGAGTGTGGACGAGACGGTATTACCCCGATTTGCCAACCGAATCGGTAACTTTTGATCATCCACATCTAGTGCCTGCTGCAGCAACTCAAGCATCTTGCGAGTTGCTTGATGCATCAAATAGGTCTGCACTTGCTCAAGTTCCGTGTGGCTCTTCGCCAAAATCTTCTGGATCAACTCCGGAATCGCAACTACCGTAAAATCCATTAAACTCTGGCCATCCATGTACAAACGACTCGCCCATCGCTTACGCTTTCTCGGCTGAATCGCTTGGTGATCACATCGCGCCCCACCTTGGTTGACTATGAGCGTGTCCGCACCCTTGCCATCCGTGCCAAACTCAAAGCCGAAGACACACGGCGATTCGACCGCTTCAATTAACGTCGCAGCCGCTGCATCACTGAAAATCGGACGAACTGATCGATCATCAATATCGATGTATTTGCTATAAGTTTCCGCCGTTACCAGCAACACACGCCTTGCCTGCCCGCTGGCAATCAACCCCTCGGCAATCCCAAGTCCGTAAACGAAACCTGAACAACCTAGGTTGAAATCCATAGCGCCACTGTTGACTCGCATCCCAATTCGATCCTGCACCAAACAAGCGGTGGTCGGCAATGGGTAATCAGGCGTCTGCGTGCAAAGCAACAAAAAGTCAACCGACTTCGGATCCACCCCCTGCTCGCGAAAGAGTTTTTGACAAGCTGCAACAGCAAGATCCGAAGCAGTCTCATCCGGAGCAGCAAGGTAACGAATATCGATTCCTGTCTTTTCCACCAGCTCCGGAATGTGCCATTCCGGATGCGCCGCCATCAACTCATCACTGGTTTCGATGTGAGTCGGAAAATGTACGGCAATCGGACCGATTTGAGCGTTTGGCACGTTGAACTATCGACAGAAAAGCGACCAA
>JBEICB010000040.1:0-29761 GCA_040373655.1 Pirellula sp.
GGTCTGATTGTCGCGGATCGCTCCTGCGATCCCTCCGTCGGTCTGATTGTCGCGGATCGCTCCTGCGATCCCTCCGTCGGTCTGATTGTCGCGGATCGCTCCTGCGATCCCTCCGAGCGATCGGCCTCACTTCACGCCCGCCGCTACAAACACCGTATGGTGAGTCGGTTAGAGAAGCTGAAGTTAACGAGCGCCGTGGTGGCGAGTGGCACGTCTGATATTGCGTCGGTTGGTCTGAGTTGATATGTACCCAAGGTCCGCCTTGGTTAGAGTGCTCCGCCATGTGAAAAGGGAAGCTAACTGGGAGGACATTTGACCGATTTGCACTTTTAGGGAAAGCCGATCTCTTGGAATCGGCAGAAATGGAGTGTTGGTATGTTAAGGATGATTTTCTTTATTGGGCTCGCGATCGGTTCAATCGCAGCTATGACGCAGAGAGGAAGTGCCGCAGTCGCGACTTTTACAAGCCGAGACGAGTGGTTAGCCGCTTTGCCCGGGACGCCCTCTCAGCAGGATACGTTCAACGATTTGCGGGACGGATTTTTTGCATCACCTCTTCGTCGAAGCGGTTTTTCGATTTCGGCGGATAACGGTCTATTTACGGGTACAGTTGGGACCCGGGTCGTAAGCACGAACAGCGCAGAGCGGATGAAGTTGGAATTCAGTAAACCGATTTTGGCGGTCGGGCTGCACGTTGGATTGACCGATTTCGACTTCAGAGCCAGAAACGGGACCGTCATTTATCACGTGGGAACAAGTGAATTCGAACGGGCAATGGTAGGCTTGGAGTTCTTAGGATTTATTTCCACGGACGAGTTCATCGATTTGAAAATCGATCCAAAACTGGTTTCCTCGACGCTCTACCCCACTATTGACAATGTTGAGTACTACGCTGATTCGTCTTCACCAAATGTTCCCGAACCAGGATCTTTGACCATTTTTTCGCTCGGTGGCGCTGCGGTGACGTTCTGGAGAAGGCGGCAGAGGGCCAAGGTGCGAAAACTTCAGACCTAGGAGCAAGCTAAATCCGTCGTCAAGATCGCTACAAACCATTTGTACTGCAGTTGCTTGGTGATTCGAAGCGACTATTCCAACTCTTTTCTCATTAGACACTTCGAAGTCGGTTTTTTTCTGTCAATGCTAGCGATATGAAAAGCGAGTGTGGCGGGGTTTCATCCCGTTGCCTCGCTTGCGGGCGATGCTGGCCAGAGTGCCTGTTCATCCTCGTCCTTTTGGAGTGAACATAGCAAAAAGTTGACAGGAAAACCGGTTCAGTGATTCGCAATTCCCGAAGTGCGATCGCGCTCTGTGTGGTGGTTTGGCTCTTCGCCACGACATCAACCCTCGGGGCAGTCGTTACATTTACCGCTCGTAGTCAATGGCTCGCCAGTTTTCCTGGAGCCCCCTTAATTGATGATTCTTTCGAGGATCTGCGGGAGGATTTCTACGCCTCCCCTCTGCGCCGCAAAGGGTATGTTGCCTTCGCTTCCAATGGGCTCTACGCCGGAAAGATCAAAGGCAACATGGCTCTTAGCACCAACAAGCCAGATCGACTGAACCTCCATTTTGTCGCACCGATTTTCGGGATCGGGTTTAAGGCCGGTATTACTGACTTTGATTTTAAACCCGTCTATGGATCCCTGGTTTACAAAATCGGGGACGCCCAATGGGTAAGTCAAACGACAGGTCTTTCGTTCTTTGGGATTACCTCTGACGACCCCTTTGCTGGATTAATTATTGAGCTCAAGAACCAGTCGTCCTCGGGATTATACCCGACTCTCGACAATCTGGAATTCATCACGCAAGCCCCTCCTATGCCTGTCCCTGAACCCCATTCATTTCTTTTCTTAATGGCTTTTGGGTGTGCGAGTTTGCACCTCAAAACCCGGAAAAGACCTGGGTAGCTGCCTAGAGTCTAATCGCACCCCCCTGCGGAGTGGTTTTTTCGTTTTTCTGATTTCGTTTGAGGCTTTTTCCGTTCGTTTTGACGTTGCTACGATTTTGACCGCCGATATACTTCGCAGTCCTGTAGATCTGCGACTCTCCTTAGAGGGAACCCGAATCTGTTTGGAACAGACCGTTTACATTACAAGCCAGTCCGGCGAACCTAGCCGAGCAACGAAGCCAATCCAGCAAGAAGAGTGATACAATGAAAGTCGTTTCCTCCATTGGTGCCCTAAAATACCGACATCCTGACTGCCAAGTCGTGCGACGCCGTGGCCGGATTTATGTAATTTGCAAGAGCAATCCACGTTACAAGGTTCGTCAAGGCAACGCAAAGTGCAAGCGACGTAAGCGTTAATTTCGACTCGGTTAATTCGACTCGGTTAATTCGACTCGGTTAATTCGACTCGATCGAATGATAACGAGAACTTCGCTTTTACGTTTACGTTCTGACTTCGCCGACACTGCTTCCGAGACCGTTTGGCAAGCCTGCAGTAGGATCCATTTTTGGATTCGTGACGATGCAAAAACTTCGCATTGGTGTAATTGGTCTCGGTAAGGACTGGCAAAATCGCTACTTGCCTGCTCTGCGATCGTTGCGGGATCGCTTTCAAGTCGTCGGTGTTTACAGCAGTGTTTCGGTTCTAGGCGAATCTGCCGCTCGCGATCTGGATTGTCCTTTCTTCGAAAGCTATCGTGCACTGATCGCTCAACCAGAGGTCGACGCAATCTTGTTGCTCGAAGAGGATTGGTACCAGTTGCAGCCCGTCTTAGCCGCTTGTGAGTTTGAACGCGGCGTTTTCTGCGGCTCCGAGATCGATATTCAAGGGCTGACCGAGCCGATTCGAAAGGCCATCGCTCAAGCCGTGATTCCTTTCATGAGCGAGTTTTCCCGTAGATATGCTCCCGCAACGCTACGACTCAAGGAGTTGATTGCCACGCGACTTGGTCGCCCCAGGTTGTTATTCTGCCATCGTCGCCTTTCCAGCGAGTCACCGATTTCCGCTGATCGGCAATCGCCAGAAAAACAAACCAACCGAGAGCTACTCGAATTAATCGACTGGTGTAAATACATCGTTGGCGAGAAACCTGATTGGATCCAAGCCATCCGGCATCTGAGTCGTCCAAATCCTACACATCCAGATTACCAAATCCTAAGTCTCGGATTTGGGGATCCAGAAAAGGATCCGAATGCCATTCTTGCGCAAATAAGTTGCGGAGCGTATATCCCCTCGGTTTGGCAAGAAGCGATTGCCTTCCGACCGCCAGCAGCGATCCAGGTTTGTTGCGAAAAAGGCTTAGCGTTTCTCGACTTACCAAGCACTTTAGTTTGGTTTGACGATGCAGGCCGCCACCAGGAATCGCTCGATACCGAACTACCCATCGGTCAACAGATGCTAATTCAATTCCATCGTGCGTTTTCTTCTCGATCCTCTTTGGCTAGCGATTTGGACGAGACAAATGAGGCCCTTCGGATTTTGGAATTAGCGAGCAAGAGTTGCAATGAGCACGCAAGGCTGATGTTGTGAGCCGCGAAGGATCTTCTCTACGATTTGAAAAAGATCCAATCGTGCAGCAATGCCGTTTGCTCATCGATGGCTACAACTTGCTCTTCGCCCTCGGTTGGACGCCTGTGCGGAGGCCACGACCAAGCGACTCAGAAATCACCCTTCGGCAGTGTCGAGAACGCCTCTCGCTAGAACTCGCTGGAAGACTGCCTCGTTCGATGGTGGGCAGGTCGGTGATCGTGTACGACAGCGCCGATGCACGCAATGGGCTCCCTATACACCAGTATTCTCGCGGGATTCACATCTATTTCTCGGTCCCATACAACAGTGCTGATGAAGCTCTTCAAGAAATACTTCAATATCACCCTTCGCCGAAACAACTCTTGCTGATCTCTTCGGATCATGCAGTGCAACGCAAAGCGACAGCGCGGGGGGCTCGATGCATCGAGAGTGAGGATTGGGAAGATGCCATCCAATTGTTCAGCGAAAGCGATTTATCAAGCAAGGTCGATAAGGATGTCGAATTGGAGATCAAATCTCAGGTGATTCAAGCAGACGAGCGAGAAGATTGGCTGCGCCGATTCGGATTCTAAGACTATCTCCGTAGCAGTCGGCAAACTCGTTCCGTAGCAGCCAAGCAGTAGACAATCGGATAATGCTTTTCGTAATACCATAACTTGGCGAAATAAAAACCAATCGGGCTAGGCTCAAAGCAGGTTCCTGCATTGGTGGCCGTTATCAGCCATCGAATACCTTTTTCGCAAGCAACCTCAAGTTGCGATACATCGACCGTTTCGAAAAGTTCGTTAGAGAATTGCAAACTTTCGATGGCTGCGGCTAGGGCTTCAATCGCCAATGCTGTTTCTTCGATGGAACCTATACTCTGAATACCCCCTCCCCAACTTCCATCGCTGTTCTGTGCTTCACATAACCAGCCTAGAGCTTTGGGAATTCGTTGGTCGAGTGCAAGTTCCTTTGAATTCCTTAGCCAATCAACACTTCTTGCAGTGAGCCAAGCCAGTACGACACGGCTTGTCCCATACGTGTAATTGTGCTCCTCGGAACCATGTTGATTACCAAACCACAATGGGATCCAGGACCCATCGTTCTGTTGGCAATTCGCGAGAAAAATCATCGCGCGCTGAATTCCGCGTCGCAATCGTTGCTGAAGTCCAGGTTCACAGCGAGCGAACCAAGCGAGCCAAGCTCGGATACTGTGTGCAGTGATGTCTGGATTACTGCGGTCAAAAGGAAGCGTTCCCCAGCCTTTGCAGAAGGTTGGGATTCCACCATCGCGGTTTTGAAGACCCAAAAGCCAGTTCGCCGCGGAGCTCGCACATCTCGTGAGTTGTTCGGGATCACTTGAGGTCCTCTGCCCGTTTCGATGCGAAGGTGTTTGGAGCTGTGCGAGAAAGCAAGCATGTAAAGCCAACATTGCCCCCGGTGTGTCGTCGGCATCGGGAACACCTCCACTCAGCGGAGTCCAAGACCACCCACCAGGTTGCGCCATCGTGTAAGGGTGTACGGATTTATATTGCTGTTCAATTAACCACTGCAATGTTTTCCTGAGATCGAAATCTCGTACAGTCCCCTCCCTGTCCCAATCGTGACTAAGAGCGTTGATCGACAAGGTGCTGACCCAAGTAGCCAGATGAGTGTCGATTGCCCAAGAACCATCGGTGCGAAACGACTCTTGAAGGAAATTGATGCCGCGCTGCACTACCGGATGCCCCCCCTGCCCTGCCGCGATCAAGCTAATCGCCACAAAACTCGTCAGTGGAATTGCTTCGAGAAAACCGCCGCTAGTCGGTTGAATAGCTTCGAGAACAGTCAAAGTTCGTCGAGTCGCTAGATTTCTGAGAATTCGTGTGAAAGGATTTTTCGTAGGGCGTTTTTGATGCCGCACAAGACCAATTGCAATCAGCGCAGGTAGGGCATAGCTAACAACAGGCAATTGCAAGGCAGCAAACCAGGAACGCGGAAATGCTGCAAGCTCAAAAGGTAGTTGCGGAACCCATTTCCAAGGATCCACAATTGGTTCGCTACCGAGCCTACCTGTTGCGGCCAAGGCCATAAGGATCGGAACGGAAAAGGTTTGGTCTTTCCCGTATCTCGCGCGAATCGCTGGAGCAAGAACTTCAGGGGTCAGACCACCAGCAAGTCGTTCAATGGCTTGCTCTGCCCGTTGAGTCGCCGCAGTAAGCCCCGTAATCTGCTCATTGAATGTCTCGGCCTGCATAGACTTAGCCTGAACATTCAATGCGCCCCAGCAAAGCAAGGTTGTACTGATGTGGTTAAAGCTCTTTGTCGTATCTCCCCATCCGCCATCTTCGTTTTGATGATCGACTAGCCATTGCCTTCCGCATCGCACCATTGAGGCAAGCGACTCGCGTTTCCCAGGTGGGATATCTAAGGTGCTACGAAGATACGCTTCTATCGCGCATAGTGCGGTGGCCGTTGAGAGTGCGCTGCTAGAGAGCTCACCTTCCCAGTACCCTTCCGCATTGCGCTCGGACAGCAGGTGTTTGCGAACGGTGTCTCGAAAACTTAGCAACTCACTTTGAAACGTGTCGAAGAACATAGCTGCTATACGCTCAAGTGTCCTAGTGAGAGCAAACCATAGTAGGTGTATTCAATGTCGAGAGTATCGTCTTCCCAGCTACCAAAAAAACCACCGCGTGCGGTCCAGAGTGTGTCGAGGTAGTCAAGTGTCTTGTCGGCGATGGGTTGCAAATCGAAGTGAATGGAGCTCAACGCATGCAAAGCGGTTGCGGTAGAGAGTAAGTCCGGCATTACAATCCCCGGACCGACACAGAATCCACCGTCTTGATGCATTTGTGAAAGGAGCCAATCACGCGTGGCCATTCCTTCGTCGCTTCCGAGATGTCGAAACAGAGATGCAGCCGCTGCTGTAGTTGGGACTAGTCCGAAGGGGAGATCTGGACTATTGGAATAACCACCGTCTGCAGCTAGACGCGATCGGATACATGCGAGCATGGGTTCGGGTTGCATCGCTGGGTGAGTTAATGATTGCGCATCTTGAGCGGCCCCCATGTCTTGAGCGATTCCTAGTGCCACGTAGCATCCGTACAAGGAACCGTGGGTCTCTCCCTGATCGGTAAAATATCCTCCATCAGAGGATTGGAAATCCTTCATGCGTTCGAGGATTCTAGAATCGATGTCCTCATCCCAAAGTTCCTTAGGTACAAAAGCCCAGCAACGTGCCAAGCAGGAGAGATCGACGAGATTAAGCTCTTCGATCCGATGGGTTTGAGACTGCAAGTAGTGAGCTAGCTTGACATGCGGCAGTGGAAGTTGTAACGCCAAGAAGCCCGCAATTCCAAAGGTGGAATAGTACAGGTCCTGCTTGCCCTCGCGATCGCAGAAGCCGCCGGCGGGATGCCATTGGCTTTGGAGATAGGATTTGACGAGTTCGGTCGATTCACCGAGGAGTTTAGGCGCTAATCTCGCTACCTGCAGCATTTCGAGTCTCAAACTCACTGCACCAATCCTTCACTTCAATGGTGAAAATCTTGCTGATCACTCGGCGAAGCAATCCCTTGACGCTGGCATTGTCGAGTTCTCCCAAGCAGCGGATCGCTTGCTCCTTGTAGGATTCCTGTAGAACCTTGCATCTCTCGGAGATGTTGTATTCGACAAACAGCTTCTCAATTTGCTCTAATTCTTCGCTCGAACACTCTTTACGCCAAGCTTTTTCGACCAACGCTCGTTCTTGAGCATCGGAACGCACACGTTCGTGCAGAAGTGCCAAAGGCAAAGAGGGACGCATGGCTTGCAAATCGCTAAGTGCCTCTCCACTGAGCATGTCTTCGAGGTCATCGCGGATTTGATAAGCGATCCCAAGGGCTTCGCTAAACTTTGAAATCGTTTCGCAAAGCTTGCGATCTCCACTGGCCGCTAAGGCTCCGAACTGAAGCGACACTTCAAAGGCCGGCGAAGTCTTCTTGCGGAAAATCTCCAGGACTTGGGCAGTGCTTAACGGTCCTGGTGCATTGCCCCATTGGAATTCGTCACCCTGACCTAAGCACAGTGTGCGATGGCCCGATGCGGCTACCCGTGTAATCGCAACCCGTTGTTCGGCGGTCAAATCGGCGCTGGCTATCAGCGCATAACCATCGCCGAGCAGCAAATCACCTGCATTGAGTGCGACAGGGACTCCATATTCGCTATGAAGTGAAGGTTCGTCGTAACGCAAATCATCATTGTCTTCAATGTCATCGTGAACCAAGGAAGCTTTATGGAAGCACTCGGCAGCCACTGCTAACTTCTTTAAAGCCATTGGAATAGGTTGGCTAGGATCCTCTGCCATCGCTTGCCAAATACAAGCGGTAAGGAATGGTCGCCAACGCTTTCCATTTTTTGCTAACCAAGCTCTGGCGATTTGTTCCGTCTGGCTGGGGGCAGGGCCCATGATTGCTTCAAGCTCTGAGTCGCTAAACCAGCCTTTGACTTCTTCTCTCAACGCATCGAGGTTCAACCGGTAGGTTGAGTCGTCACTCGTCAAGTGAATCGTTTCCCATATCCATTCCAGATCGACCGTCACGTCCTTGCAATCATCCTGCAAGAGTGGGATCGCGACTCCAGGAATTGCGGCGGACTCCATGTAGGGAAAAGCTTTCTCGAGCACGCTCAAACAGCTGACACCGACGATAGCATCGATCTTTCCGGTCTCGATAATCGCCATAACCAATGCGGAGCCTTCCGCCACGAGAACCGCATAACCAAGCTTTTCCGCCTCTTCTTGGAGCTCTTGGATGGTGCACAACCCGCATTGTTTGCAAAGGAGTCCGAATTCATCGAACGGGGCCGGACACTTATCCTCGATCCGCATGCATTTTGGAAGCAAGAGCAAGCGGCGTTCGTAAGGGACGGTCGCAAGTTGATCCCGCCAAACTTCGCTATTGAGCAAGACTCCGACAAAGTCCGTATAGATCGGCGCGATGGACTGTTGACGCACAAATGTCTCTGCATGGGCCCGCAAATCGGCGATTGACAAAGGGGGCACAAGCTTTGCTTCAACTACGTATTGACGTAGCCCCGCCCGTATCGCTTCACGTTGCGATCGCGTTTGGGGAACATTCTCTTTAGGTTGTCGTTCTCGCTGTACCGGAACTGCGCGGGGCAACGATAGGATAGGCAACTGCATGCGAAAAATCTCTTTTGGACAAATCAGGTGTAAGCACCAAAGCCGAAGTACCAGTGTTTCTTGGCAAAACGATAAATCCAGCTCTTCTCGGGAATTTCATCACCGGGTTGGTGTTGGCTAGTTCTCGGCTGCAAGGCCTCTAATTCTACCATAGCTGTCTTGCGTTGCGTGGAGTCACTTGCCCCATGTTTTTCTACCAAGAGTTTAACCAAATCGGGACGCTCTAAGACGACGCACCCACGGGTCGCGGCCGCAGAAGTCTTGCGAAAATCGTCAAGAAACTCCGATTTTGACATGATTTGGTAGATACTCGGTTCGTCGTGAATGGTTTCCTTAGCAAACTGAATGATTGGACAAGGCTCAATTGCACCGGAAGGCCCGATGTGATGACTGACCCCAGTAGCCATAGGACAAAGTGCCCCACCGCGATCATCCCAGTAAGGTTCGACGATACCGATGGGTACCTTGGTACGCATTTCCACGATGAATCGACGTAACCGCACGATCTCTTCTGGGCTAAGCGCTAATTCAGGTGTCGGTTTTGGCCCTACCACCCTGTAGGTGTGAAACCATGCATAATGGACCCCCAAGTCGATGAGTTGCTGTAACCACTGTTCGCTGACGAGATCAAGATTGGTTTTGCAAACGCTGGTCGCAACCCCTACGATCAACTTGTGCTTCACGCAATTCTGAACACCTTGAAGTGTCTTATCAAACACATTCTTCGCACCCCGTCGTTGATCACTTACCAGATCAGTCCCCTCGATGCTGATCAACGGGGTTGCATTACCGATCTTCCGAAGCCGTTCGGCGACTTTCTCGGTAATAAGCTGCCCGTTAGTAAAGATCTGGAAGTAGCAGTCTTTGTGAGCCTCCAGCACGTCAAGCAAATGGGGATGCATGAACGGTTCGCCACCGAGGATTCCAAAGTAGCTGTTGCCGTGCGCTTTCGCATCGGTAATCAATCGATTGAGATCTTCTTTGCTGATCATCTGACGCGGCGATGCCACGTCGACCCAGCAACCCTGGCATCGCAATTGGCAAGAGTTGATTACGGAGATGAATAGAAACGGTGGAAAATGAACCCCCTGCTTGAGCCGTTTCTTGAACTTTTGAACAGATCGCATCCCTTTGTAGCCAAAGTTGTACGCGAACTTCCAGAGAAGTCGTTTATCAACCGTTGTGACCATGCGGTAAGCTAGGCGAGCGACCATGAGGACCTCATATTTGGGTTGCAGGTGGATTTTTCGACACGTCTTCTTCTCCGCCGGGACTTGTGCCTGCGGAGGACTGCATCTCGAGGGCTTGCTGCGCACGTTCCTTCGCTCTCTGAGCTTTGGCCTGAATTTGATCCATGCTCGGAAGGCTAGAAAGGACTTCAGTGGGAATATCCAAACCATCGAAGTTACTCTTGAGTTTGTCAAGGCAACGTTGACGTTCCTTCAGTGCCCGGTCATCATCGCGCTCTTTCGAGAATCGTGATTTTGCTTTTTCGCTGCGATCTCGTAGCATCGAATAGATGTCACCCCCCAAAAGCGATGAAATATCAACTTTCATTGCTTCGCGACGAAGATCATCTTGATTGATCTCGTCGCCATTAATCGGGCCCGCTTTGTACTTGGGAAATAAGATCGCAACTTCTGGGCATACACGCGAACAAGCCGGGCAGTCTGTCTTGCAGTTGGTCTGATTCTGAACTTGGATCTTTCCACCTTTGGTCACACCATAAACATCGAATAAACAAAAACTAAGACACTGCATGCAATTGGTGCATCGATCGTAGTCAATGACTGGAAACCAAGGCTTCCATCGCTTCGGTGTAGCTGCAGTATCTTGTTCTCTCGGTAGTGCAAACGATTCGACCGCTCCCAAGATTGATTCACTGGATTGCCCTCGGACGTCCTGAATATGTACTGAGTCAGAGGAATTCAGTGGCATTGCGCGATCGAATATCCCAACAACAATGACCTTCTCGTGCCCGAGGTTTTCGAGACGCCCTCTCTCCGTCGCCCTACTTACCGTATACCCTCGATCCAAAAGCTTAACCATCAGCTCCTGTCGAACCTCGGCCGCAAACGGCTGACTATCTTTGCCTTCGTACAGTATCACTCGCGGAAGTTGTGGAAGATGTGCGGCCATTTGTTTCCTTATCCTCGGTCTTGCGTAGTGATGGAAGTCGTCTCGTCCGCACCTGCAGAATTTGGGCCACCCAAATTCGTTTCTCCGCTTGCCGGTTCTGAAGTTGCCGGATCGGCAGATTGAACCGCGAGTAACTCATCCCAAACCTCGTCGACTGATTCGGTTCGCATATTCAGTACTTTGACTCTCTGAGGATCGATCGGAGCACCCGCAGCGTCGAACAGCCATCGTACTGCACGAGGATAACAAGCGACGATGCAGACGTTTTCCTGGGCCGCGATTTCTTTCAACGAAGGGTCGTTTTTCGCCGACATTTCACATAGGTCTGGCACCGAATCGAACGGAAAATCCGAAGCGACAAGTCGTTGCAAGACGCCATCTTTCACCTCTTCCGGCAGCACTTTCGCAAATGCACATCGGCAGTAAAGAATTGGACGTTGTTCGCTCATAACTGAGGATCGGCCCTCTCGGATTGAAAATTTGTTCGCGTCAAAAGGAAAGTTTAAGGGAAACCGAGACTAACCTGGAATGCGATGGGTGGGGGTAGGTGGCAAAGGACGAAATGCTGCAGCGTGCGTTTCTTCCATGGACAATCTAGACGCGAGGCAGGCGTTTCGCAAGGACTCCCGGATAACCGATTGGAGAACCGTAGGGTCTGCCTCCGCTCGAAGATTTATAATTAGATCACCGAATTCTAGCAACTCATCCAATTCAAAGCTTGATTCAACTTGGCCATCTTCACGTACCAAGTTGGCGATAGCAAGGTCGTTACCGACATCTGGAATCAGGGTCCCTTTCAGGTGAGCAATCGCAATACTCTCGCCTGTCGCCCGACGCAGGTCGGCATGCAGTTGCTTCAAGCAACTCTGTAGGAACTCGTTTCCATCGAATTCCGCACCGCGAAGTCTTACCGATAGGTTCACCCAGCCGAGCAACGCTTCACCCTCTGCATACCGCTGGTAATCGACCGACATTCCGGAGCGTTGTTGCCTGGAACTTTGCGTTAAATGTTCGATCCAGGTATCAAATCCTACTCCTGTCCGCGCGCAAATGCTCAAGACGATTGCCGAAGGGTACCGAGTTTCAAGAACGTTGATCAATTCCTGAAGTTGTGACTCGGTAAGCAAATCGGACTTGTTGACAACAATCAAGTCCGCTTCTTCTAGTTGTCGGTCATAGATGTAGTTAACTTTCTCTGAAAAAGATTTGCCGGAGAGCAGTCCTAGAAATCGTTGGGCTCGTATGGGATCGACCAAAACACTCAAGGGTGCAATCCGATAACGGTCTGGGTGCAATTGCTGTAGAGGAAGCACCACAGTGGCGACCAAATCGGTACAGCTTCCAACCGGTTCTGCCAAGTAAATATCTGGCTTGTTTTGCGCATCGAGCGTATCACAGGCTTCAAGCAAGGAATTGAATTTGCAACAGAAGCAACCTCCTGAAATCTCTTGAGTTGGTAAACCACTGGAGGAGAACATCGCAGTATCAACCAAGCCTTGGCTCTGGTCGTTAGAGATCAGACCAATACGTTTCCCTTCTGCTGCGAAGTGTTTTGCAAGCCGTAGAATGCTCGTGGTCTTCCCAGCACCAAGAAATCCACCGATCATGACATAGTGCGCAGTTAGCATTTTTTTCCTTCCTGCTCTTCCTGGGAAAGAATGCGATCGATGGCGATGTCCAGAAGACTCGCGTATCCTTCCGCATCAACGATCCTTGGATCTGGAACGCCACGTGCTATAAATAACCAACCACGGTCATAAGGATCGCGATCCATACATCCCGGGTTCGTCTTCAAGGCTTCGTTGCTCTCAATGAGTACCCCGTCGATCACGCTGTAAATATCGGACAACGCTTTGAATCCTTCGATCCAACCGATGCTTTGCCCAAGCTCGATCGTTGCCTGGAGTTCGGTGGTGAATTCACATTCAACGAAATCACCGAGCATGCGTGTTGCGAAGTGAGTCAGGCCGATTCTGTAAATGTCGGGTTCAAGTATTTCAAGCCAGAAATGGGAGGGAGCAAAGGAGTATTTTATTGGTAAACGTGTGGTAAATCGGGCTCGGCGATAGTATCTAGTCAGTGATGGGTCAATTGGCATTTTAGGAACTCCTGCCCCGATTTGGTCAGATCCGTTGTAACGCTGAGTCTAGATCCGCAATCAAATCCTCAGGATCTTCGAGTCCCACCGATATTCGGACGAGGGAATCGGTGATTCCGGCCTTGAGCCTCGCAGAAGGATCATAACTTGCATGAGACATCGTTGCTGGTTGTTCGATCAGGGACTCGACAGCGCCGCAACTTACCGCAAGCCCGAAAAGCTGGGTACCTTTACAAACCCGTTTGGCTGCTTCGATGTCGCCGTCGATGTCAAAGGAAACCATCGCACCGAATTGATCCCCGAAATACTGTTTAGCTCGCTGGTGATGCTGGTGGCTGGGCAGTCCCGGAAAGAGAACCCGTCGAACCCGCGGATGCTTCTCAAGCCATTGGGCGATCAACAATGCAGAGCGAGATTGCTCTCGAACTCGCAACTCCATTGTCTTGATCCCTCGATGCAGTAAGAAACACTCGAGTCCACCGAGTACACCACCTGTAGCGTTCTGTACGAAATAGAGTCGCTGGTGCAACTCAGACGTCTTCGCCGAAAGTGCGCCAGCCAAGCAATCGCTGTGACCTCCAAAGTATTTGGTAGCCGAATGCATCACGATATCGGCACCAGCCTCCAGTGGCCGAAAAATCGAAGGTGGAACAAAAGTGCTGTCCACCGCGAAGAGTACCTTTGCCGCCGCTGTGATTTTCCCAATGGCTTGGAAATCCGGTACGCTCATCAAAGGATTGCCAATTGTTTCTACCCACACCATTTTGGTTTCGGGCCGAATGGCTGCAGCAATGTTGTTGGAGTCGTCGGCGTGAACCAACGTCACATTGATCCGATTGCGATTACAGATCTTGTGCAATAGACGGTAGGTTCCCCCATACATGTCACATCCCGCGACAATGTGATCTCCGGATTCAAGCAATCCCATTGCACAATGCGTCGCTGCCATCCCGGAGGCAAAAGCGAGCGAACCGGCAGCACCTTCCAAATTCGCGATCGCTTGCTCAACCCTCGATCTCGTAGGAGAACCACTTCTGGAATAATCGAACTTTCCCCAATCCCCCGGTCCCGGCTGAACATAGGTAGTCGCAAGGTAAATAGGAGGAACCACCGCTCCCGTGTGGTCCGGTTCACTTCCGACATGGATGGCTCTAGTGCGAAACTTCATGATCTTGGTATCGATTCAGTTTGCGGCAAGTTGCAACCGCTGTTTTTTACTGGGATTACAAGTGATTGGTTTTATTTGGTCGATTCAAGTGCTTGGGCGAGATCCTCGACAAGATCTTCTGGATCTTCGATTCCCACAGCCATTCGAATCATGTTGTCGTAGATTCCGAACGCCTGACGCTGTTCCGGTTTGTAATCAAAGTAGCTCATTACCAACGGCTGTTCGATAAGGCTCTCGACTCCCCCGAGACTAGGGCCGATACGTGGGATTTTGCACGCGTCAATAATGGCGGCCGTCTGCTTCCAATCCGCGTCCTTAACGAGGAACGTAATCAATCCACCAAACCCCTTCATCGTCCGTTTCGCAATCTCATGCGTCGGGTGGGATGAGAGACCTGGATAAAAGACTTTTTCTACGCGGGGATGGTTCGCAAGGAATTCTGCAATTCGCTGACCATTGGAGTTGTGACGCTCCATCCTCAACGCAAACGTCTTGAGTCCTCGCTCGAGAAGGTACATGTTATGCGGGGAATTGATCGCTCCAAGAATCCCTCTTAATTTTCGAACGGGTTCGAGTTTTTCTTTGGATCCGGAAATAACACCGGCGAGCAAGTCATTGTGTCCGCCCATGTACTTGGTGGCCGAGTGCCAAACGTAGTCTACCCCCCACTCGATCGGGCGTGTATTGAATGGTGTCGCTAAAGTCGCATCGATCAAGGTTTCGACACCGTGCCGTTTTCCTATCGCGACAAACGCTTCTAGGTCAATTACGGACAAGTGAGGATTGGTTGGCGATTCACTCACGATCATTTTTGTATTTTTGTTGATCGCTGCTTCCATCGCCCCCATGTCACCAGTCTTCACCTGATGGGTGACGACTCCAAATCTCGAAAGATGCTTGGAACAAAACTCTCTGCTTCGATGATAACACTGATCAAAGAAGACAATTTCGTCCCCCGCACTGAGTTTGCACATCAGTAATCCAACAATCGCTGCCATGCCACTGGAGTAAATGATGGCGTCCTCTGCTCCATCGAGAGCGGCGAGTTTTCTCTCTACAACTTTCTCGTTTGGGTTTCCATACCGACCATACTCCTCTCGATCTTGCTTCTCGTAGATGTAGTTCAGAATCGACTGAGTGGACTCAAAAGTGTAGGTGCTCGAACAGCATATCGAATCGGTGATCGCATTGCTTGGCTTCTGGCGTGACTCACCTGCATGCACACTCTGCGTACTGATCCTGTGCTTTGTATTGGCCATTGAAGGTGTGTTGGCGGTAGAGGCAGATGTGGAATCGCCGGTTGAGTTGGAATCGGAAGAGTGGGTCATGGTAGAAAAAGGATCTACGGAAGTCGGTGGATGTATGTACAGCGATCGTGACACGCAACGATTGCGTTTCGATACACTTGGGCAGAGTGTTATCTGCGGACCGACTCAAAAGCCCCGTAAGCCATAAAGAGCAACCTACGTCTAGAAGTCAATAACTGCTAGGAGTAAATGGCACTTTAGCAGTGAGGCTGCAAGCGGCCGCAAATCCCTGAACCCATGTTGCAATTTTACACCGGGCTGCAGATCTGAGCAAGTTCGTGGAACCTCGTCGACTTTTTATTCGGTTCCTCTTTTCTACCCTTTTCTGCGGGAGTCCTATCTCGGCTATACTGTCGCAATGCAATTCCGTAGCTTTCGGATTTGCGGCAAACCAAGAATCAAAAATCTCGCAAGGTGGACAATGCGCAAGACGCGACAAATCGAAATCCCCAATCACCAGCGAGTCCTCGGTTGTTCAACAAACTCCACTGCTAGCTCTGCCGCGGACTGTGCCGTTAGTTTCAGAGCACTGCATCAAAACCACAATCAGATGCAAGCAACACGGGTACTATTTAGTAGGTTGTGCCTGAGTTGCTTGCTGTTGCTCGCCTGCATGTCGTCGCCCGCAGTCAGCAATGCTCAGCAAGTTGACAAGGAAACACTGGTTCCAAAGGAAGAGATTGCTGCTTGGATCGCACAGCTCGGGAACTCAAAATTTGAAGTCCGCGATCAAGCGACCGGAAAACTCAGTGGCCTTTCAACCGATCACTTAGACACTCTCAAAGAGTTCCTATCGAATGCAACGGACCTAGAGGTCCGTGTGCGACTCGGAAGCGTGATCGCTAAATTGAAGGCGGAACGCCAACAGCAGATCGTCGGCGTCTTCCTCCGTGACACCAACATGCAAGAAAATCACGGATTGGAGGGCTGGGGAAATTTTGCAAAGGTTGCCGGTGCGACGCGTAGCTCCAAACGACTTTTTCTACAACTCTACGATCGTTATCCAGACTTGATCGAACAGCCGATAAACGATTCAAAGCAGGCTGCTGAGCTCGCGCGAAAAATTGTCACAAAAATCCAAGAAGGCGAAATGAGGCGAGGAGGAGGCGATAAATCCGACGGGCTCGCACTCCTGTATGCCGTTTGTGTGGCGGAAGGCAACAAAGAAACTGCTTTGAATTCGACCGCCCTGCGATTACTCCTTAGGGCTCCCTACAACCAAGCACTTCGCGACCCGCAATCGAAGCGATCGATCGATGCCATGATGGAACGTTGGACCCTCACGCTCGAAGATGGATACGAACAAACCGTCGCAATACAAATCATGATCGAAGCGGAGTTAAATGCCACACGCCCTCTCGCCCGCAAAATGCTACTTAACTACTCCTCCGCTCAAGACTCCGCTACCAGAGAACCGGATGAATTGCTAAGAGCCTTTCAAGTATTCTTCAAACGCGGTATCCCAGAAGACTTGCCGCTATTGGAAGCTTGGCTAGAAAAAACAGATGTGTGCGAAGAAAGCATGAGTCTCAACAATGGTTTTCCAATCGGTGGTGTACCTCCACGAAATCGAAATCCCGGACAACCAGGACAAGCCCCCAACGAGAATGAAGGTAGGTTGGTCTCCACCGTAGAGATTCGCGATGTCGCACTTCTTGCTTGTATGCAGATTCGAGGCATGGACTATCGTCAACATTTCCCAACCATCCTCGTTTCGAACTTGTGGGGATACATTCCACGCTCGATCGCCCTCCCCCCTGATTCAGAAGCGATTAGAGAAGTACGCCTGGAAGCTTACCGGGACGCTGCAAAAAAAGCTCAGGATAGTGAAAAGTAGTTGTCGGTCTGCAATTGTCGATAGCGCATTGAAGAGGAAACGAGGCTAGCTCCGTGCAGCATGAATGGGATTTTGAAAACGGGTCGGAAGATTCGCACTGGATGAGCGACGAAGCCTGGATGCGTAGAGCATTGGCTCTTGCAACTCGCGCCGCCGAAGAAGACGAGGTCCCCGTAGGAGCTTTAATCGTCCACAACAATCAAGTAATTGCCAGTGCATACAATCAACGTGAACAGTTGGCAGACCCTACTGCACACGCAGAGATGATCGCAATCACCCAAGCCGCTTCTCAATTGGGGACATGGCGCTTGCTCGATTGCACGTTGGTGGTAACCCTCGAACCTTGCCCAATGTGCGCGGGAGCAATTCTGCAAAGCCGTATTCCGAAAGTCGTATACGGGGCACGAGATCCTAAAGCAGGGGCTGTTGATTCTTTATACCAACTCCTTAATGATGATCGATTAAATCATCGCTGTGAGGTCGTTTCAGGCGTTCTGCCAATCGAATGCGGCGCCATCCTGACAGAGTTTTTTGAGCGCAAGCGAAGGCTTGGGAAAAAGTAAATTGCGCAATCTGGGCGGCTTGCAGAACCTCTGCGGGTTGTTCCGTGAAAAATGTTTAATCCATTTAAACCGATAGTTCAGTTGTTAGCTGCCTCGATCCGATACGACGACGGGACCATTTCGCTTTGATCGGCCGGTCCTGGTTCGGTGACGCGTTAGTTAGGGGCTCGCTATGAGCAGGAATACACGGAAGTCAATCAGTCGATGGATCATTAGAGGATGCATAAGCGGGGTACTGCTTAGCGGATGCCATCCTGTCGAGAGATTCCAGACATGGCGAGATTCGAAAAATGTATCGTACTACCAAGACTTCGTCACACGCATTGAAGAACCTAATCTCCAAGCTTGTGTTGATCCACAAGTCTTCGAGACCGTTAATCCATTGGCCATCGAGAATCCGGCTGAATTGCCTGCTTTGGAACTGCGCTTGCAAGATGCAATTTCGATGGCATTGCAAAGCAGTGAAGTTTTAAGAAATCTGGGGGGTACTGTGGTCTCCGCCCCTCAAGGTACGCAGACTCAGATCGATCCAGCACTCACTGACTTGAATCCACTTGGAGGAACACAAGCGGCACTTGCCGCCTTCGACGCCGTCGTGTCTTCACAACTTTTTTGGCAGAAAAACGATAGGCCTGTAAACGTCAGGCCTCAACCACCATTCGATCAATTGTTTGTACCCGCCTCCCGCCAGACTGCCGGAACCCAGATCAATCAAATTCAAAAGCGCACAGCTACCGGGGCGACTTTCGCTTTACGTACCAATGTGCTCTACGATCGTAACAACAATCCCACTCGAAACTACCGCAGTGACTTCAGTGGTTTCCTAGAAGCAGAATACCGCCAACCGATGCTCCAAGGAGCCGGGACGACTTACAACCGCATCGCTGGTCCAAACGGAGTCGTCGGCCAATACAACGGTGTTCTTATCGCTCGAATCAATACCGATATCAGCCTAGCAGACTTCGAAGCCGGTGTAATCCGTTTGATCAATGATGTGGAGACGGCGTATTGGGAGCTGTACTTCGCGTACCGTGCACTCGATGCTCAAATCTCTGGTCGAGAAAACGCACTGAAAACCTGGCAACGTATTCGAGAATTGCAAAAAGTCGGATACCGAGGAGGGGAAGCCGATGCGGAGGCTCAAGCGAGGTCGAATTACTACCTCTTTGCATCCCAGCTTAACGATGCACTTTCTGGAACAAATGGTTTGTATGCAACGGAGCAACGCCTTCGTTACATCATCGGTTATCCCGCGACGGATGGGCGATTGATCAAGCCAATTGATGATCCTATCCAAGCCGAGGTGATGTTCGACTGGCAAGCCTCACTGGCCGACGCGGTGAATCGACGCGTAGAAGTACGCCGTCAGGAATGGTCGATCAAACGACGCGAGTTGGAATTGATCGCTGCGCGACTGAACAAACGTCCTCGTCTCGATGCACTGACGTTGTACCGATACCGGGGATTAGGAGACCATCTGCTTGGAACACGCAAGCCCAACGAATCGCTAGACAATTTCTTTACGAATCTCGGGAGCGGAGATTATCAAGAATGGCAATCTGGCCTGGAGTGGTCTTACAACGTCGGGCTACGACAAGCTTCCGCTGCCGTGCGACACGCTCAGCTAAACCTCGCTCGCGAAATGGCTTTACTTAAAGAACAACAACTTCGCATTTCGCACGACTTGAGCACCGCCGCTCGACAAATCGCTCGCAGCTATGAACAAATGCAAATCAGTTATAACCGAATTGAGGCAGACAAACTTCAAGTAGAAGTTTTACGAAATCGCTACGAGAAAGGTTTGATCAATATCAACTTCTTGCTACAAGCTCAACAACAGCTTGCAAACAGTACCAGTGCATTCTTCAGGTCACTGGTGGATTACAACTTGGCGATCCGCGATTTCCACCGCGAAAAAGGATCGTTGTTGATGTATAACCAAGTCAACCTTTCGGAGGAACCACTGAACGGGTCGATGCTTTCGTCAGCGTACCAACGCGGTCGGTATTTCACTCCTCGAGATAACCCCGAGGAAGTGGTAGTGCGGGATCGAGTCAGCGCCGGAGCTTTTGACCCAAGTGCAGTCGGAAGTCCTTTCCAAGGCGCGTCGATCGAGCCGCAAACAGAAACCTTGGGACTACCAACTGACGCAGCCGTGGAAACGGTACCGGCGTCAGTTACACCTCCTGTGAAAGAGAGTATCCAAGGCACCTTGGAAGATATTGGTTCCGGAAAACCGTGATCGTTACTTCGGTGACTCCGTTGTTCGCAAATTCGTGAACTGACGGACTTGATCGGTAATCGCGAGTTCTGTGGGAAGGCGTTCCATGGAACTCGCTCCGTAAAACCCATCGACATTGCGGCAGTGTGTCAGAATGTACTGCGCATCTTCAGGAGTTGCGATCGGACCTCCATGGCAAAGAACCAAACAGTCGTCTCGAAGAGATTTACAAGCATCCGTTATCGCTTGAACCTCGCGAACACAATCTTGCAGTGACTTTGCACTCTTGGCTCCGATCGATCCATTGGTCGTCAAGCCCATGTGGGCTACTACAATGTCGGCCCCGGCTCGGACCATCTGCTTCGCTTCGTCGACATTGAATACATATGGAGTTGTAAGCAAGTCCATCTCTCTTGCTGCAGCGATCAATTCGACTTCCTGTGAGTAACTCATCCCGGTCTCTTCCAAATTCGCTCGAAACATCCCGTCGATTAAGCCGACAGTGGGAAAGTTTTGAATCCCCGCAAACCCGAGCTCCTTGAGTTCTTTGAGGAAAACATCCCGGATCATAAATGGATCTGTCCCATTGACCCCAGCGAGAACCGGGGTGTGACGGACCGCTGTGAGAACTTCATACGCCATCTCTTTGACAATCTGATTTGCATTTCCATAGGCAAGCAATCCGGAGAGAGATCCGCGTCCTGCCATGCGATAACGGCCGGAATTGTAGATGACGATAAGGTCGATGCCTCCGGCTTCCTCACATTTTGCGGAAATGCCTGTCCCCGCTCCTCCCCCGATGATCGGTTCTCCACGAGCGACTTTGCTGCGAAGGTTTCGAAGTATTTCGTCACGTTGTTTCATGAGCTAAGCGTTCCTGTGGAGGATTGTGTTTGGTAAAGGAGATTTTGAAAAACCTCGATTGCTCGCTCGATAAAAGCTTGGTCGTTAATGTGGGCTTCGACACGTTCGACGCGGACATTGTCGAGGCCTGCGAGCGATTTTTCAAGTTCATCGAAAAGAGCGTTGTCTGCGACGGGATCATGGAATGGTTTTCCAGGAGCATCTAAAGCAGAGAGACCGAGAGTCGGAAGGAGTACGTGAACCGGACTGATGCTCCTGGATAATTTCTTCGCAATCCATCGAGCGCACTGCCTGTTCTCTTCCGGTGTCGTTCGCATAAGCGTCACATTCGAGTTGTGGATGTGCAAATTTCGCATGCGAAATTCTTCCGGAACGGTCGAGAGTGCACCGAAGTTTACCATGTCCATGGCACCGACACTTAGAACACAAGGAATGCGTCGGTCGGCAAGCACATCAAAACGTGTAGGTCCTGCACGAAACACCCCGCCGACGACTTCATCTGCCACTTCTGTGGTGGTCAAGTCTAGGACGCCATGGACAAGTCCACTGGAGACTAATCCCTCCATCGCCTGACCTCCAACGCCGGTGGCATGAAATACCAAACAATCGAATCCGGATCGCTCTAGGGCTTGTCGCACACCTGTGACGCAAGGTGTTGTTACTCCAAACATAGTCATTGCCAACGCTGGCCTTGTTGGATGATCGGGAGCTGGCCCAATAGCCATACCTACCAACGCATTTGCAGCATTCGCTAGTATTCTTGTGGAGACTGCATTCAAACCGGCGACGTCCACAATAGAAGGGTGCATGATTACGTCGCTGCATCCAACGTAGGGCGCGATGTTTCCGGAAGCCACTGTCGATACAAGAATTTTCGGAACTCCTATGGGCAGTGCCCGGAGGGCTGGAGCGATCAACGCGGTACCGCCACTGCCCCCAAGGCCGACCGCACCCTGCAATCTACCCTCGACGTACTGCAACTTGAGAAATGCAATCAACGCCTTGCTCATCAGCTCTATTGCTCGGCTTCGGTCTAGTCTTGCAAGCTCCTCGATGCTTCGGGGAATTTCAACTCCTAGAGCACTGCCAGAGTTGGCTCCTTCAGAGGTACCAAGAAACACAAGAAGTTGCTCTGGAGTAACATCGGCCCGGACGTCTACCGATCGGCTAGTGCTTACGTCGATCGTGCGAACTTGAACTCCTGCGTTGCGGATTTGATTCGCGACGTAATGTATCTCCGCTGCTTTGGTGTCCATTGTGCCGATCACAGCCAAAATCGGTGTTGAAGCGTTTGTTGAATCCATAGCTGTGGGTGTTGATTGAGAGCGCGATGAATGTAGGTGCCCGGTGAAACTAGGATCGGGAACGGATCTACGAAAACCGAACTCAGGGATATTGGAACTTGTGTATGATGATGCTGTAGAATAGCACTCGCACTGTTTTAAGTATAGCGTTTTAGTGGGAGCGATCGGTGAACCAAGATCAATCGAAAGTAGACGGCTTGATTGAAGCGTTTAAAAAAACGCCGATCCGTTCATTTGGTTTGTCGCTTCAACGTCGCATCGATCTGTGCGATGCTTGTCTGAATGCAGTGCAGAACGCCCGCGACGAATGGTTGGAAGTCGGATCGAAAATCAAGCGAGGTGTTGGTCAACCATCGATACTTGCAGAAGAGTTGCTTACCGGGCCCCTGATAGCTGTTCGATTGCTCAAACTGCTGAGGCATACCTTTTCGGATTTCTTGAATTTCGGCGCACCTCGAAACCTATTCCTAGCAGGAGGTGATTCGAATACGGCTTACTCGGACTCCATTCCTGTGCTACATCGGCGTCATCGTATCCCCATTTTTCCGACCCGATTTATGGATGATAGGTGGCTGTTTCCAGGTATCTATGCTTATGCAGTCTTGTTGCCGGAAACCCCTTATGCGACGCGACATGCCGCATTCCTAGAAATGATGTACGCTCCGAAAGTTGACAAGATTTGCGCTGTTCTCGGTGCGGGAAACGTGTCATCGGTTCCATTCTCCGACACGGTGCATAAAACGTTGGTCATGGGTCAACAAGTGATTTTGAAGATGAATCCGGTCAACGCTGCATTGCGTCCCGTTTTTGAAAAAGCTCTTGCACCACTGATTGAAGATGGGCTCTTGGTAGTCGTCGAAGGTGATGGCAATTTCGGTAGTACTCTGGTAAGCCATCAAGGAGTTGACGAAGTTCATTTGACCGGTTCGCACGCTACGTACGATCGGATTGTTTGGGGCGATACTCGCGAGGAACAAAACGAGAGAAAAAGGCGAGGAGAACCGAAGTTACAAAAGACCATAACAAGCGAACTAGGCAACATCACACCTTGGATTATTGTGCCGGGAAAATACTCGCTTAGGCAACTGCGGAGTCAAGCCAAACATATTGCTGCATCCATCACCAACAACGTCGGTTTCAATTGCTTGGCGACAAGACTCATAATAACCTGCTCGTCTTGGTCTCAGCGTCAGGAGTTTCTGCAACTTATTCGCAATGCGATGCAATCGACACCTAGGAGGTACCCCTACTATCCAGGTACGGTCGAGAGATACGAGCGTTTTACCGGGGGAAAAGCGGAATTAGACGAGCAGGGATGCTTGCCGTGGTGCTTGGTTGATTCCGCGAATCCCGAAGCCAACCCATTGCATTTCTCCGAGGAGTCTTTTGCACCGCTATGTGCAGAAATGACAATCGAAAGCAACCTGATTAACGAGTTTCTTCAAAAAGCGACAGAGTTCTGCAACGACCGCTTACCTGGGTCTCTTTGTGCCTCAATCACAGTTCCTAACCGGGGGGCGTTAGTTCTCGACCGGTATCTCAATAACTGTATTAGCCAACTCCGTTACGGATGCGTTTGTATCAACCAATGGAGTGGATTGGCATATAGTCTTTTAACCCCCGGATGGGGCGGAAATCCACTATGTGGTCGCTCTCATGGGAACGCAGGGGGTGGACAAGCTAACTCGCTAGGTGGTGCACTGCACGAAAAGCAGGTAGGAAGTGGAAACGGTTTTGTACACAATACGTTTCTTCTCGATCGCTTGGAGAAGACTGTCTTGCGTGGGCCTTTGGTCGATTCGATAAAGCCTGTCTGGTTTCCTGAGCATCGCTATCCATTGGAACTGGCGACGGCGCTTTTTAATTATTATGCAAAGGATGGATTTAAGAACGCTACTAACGTTCTTAAATACGGAGCATTAGGGACGATCCGTTAATTCAATATCTATTACTTCGACTGACTTTGGTGAAGGCGTTTCGCCGCAAGGACCGCTTGTCGACGCGCTTCGATACTGTCGCCAATCTCTGAAGCTAAACTCGATGAACGGTTAATCAATCCATCGAGCTGGTCGGAAGGCATCCGCAACAGTACTAAGTCGCTCACGGCATGTACGGTGATCGAGTCGTTAGAAGAGCCCGCAGTAAGCCGCTCTCCAATGCATTCCCCTGGCTCTAGGTTACATACCAAAGTTTGCGTCCCGTCGCTATGCACAAGGGCCAATGCAGCTTTGCCACTCAATATTAAAGCGCTCTGCTGAAATTGTCGACTCGGTGAGTGAATTGGTTCACCTGCTGTGTATTCAAGAAGCTGAATCTCTGTGGCCGGAGCTTGATTAGCCAAGCCTTCAAAACGCGGGTGTGCTCGCAACCATTCTGCCGGAGATTTTTGAGGCTTGCTTGGGTTCTCTGACGGACTGTATTCCATTTGAATTGGGAATGGAATCGTAAGCCCCTCTCGGCGAGCCATGTACCAAAGTCGTGTCATCAGTTGATCGCGAATCATTCCAAGTACTTCTTGGCTTTCGACAGTGAAGATCATTCGATATATCACGGAAAAATCTGCATAGTTGACTGTACGAACCAATGGGCCAGGGTTGGATTTGATTCCAGGGGTAGATTTTAGGAGATCCTCTAAGAGTTGTTTGACACGATTCGGTGGATCGTCATAGCTAAAGCCCACTTCGACCACTTCGGTGCGTTCCGTGGTCGGGCGAGACAAGTTGCTAAAGGCGCTTTTGTAAAGTGAGACGTTCGGTACGACCCGAATTTCTCGGGTAGGCGTTTCGATGTGAACGCTGCGCCAGTTGATATCCACTACTTTTCCAGTAACGCCGTCGGCAGTGACCCAATCACCGACGTTTAGTGGGCGTTCTAGCAGTAGCATCAGTCCAGAGATGATATTACCAAGTGGCTCCTGGAGAACCAAACCGATTACGACAGAGCCTACCCCCAAAGCAGTGATCGCGCCTTGTACCTCCATCCCCCAAACTTTGCTGTAGATCAACATCGCACCGATGGCGACTAATGCAAATCGAGCAAGATCACGAAATAGTTTTGGAACCCGTTCACTCCATGAGTTCGCACCGCCAAGACCAAATACGATATCGTTGATAACACCGAGCAAGGTGTATAGAAGTGTGATCCAAAAAATAGTTTCGATCCAGCGAACCGCACTATGTTCACTTGGTAGTTCGAGGATCCAAACTACAAACAACAGCAGTGCTAGAACCGGCAGGACAAAGGTTCGCAGGGTACGAAGGTTTCTAGCGATAGGATTTCCACGGCGTTCAAGCGCATGGATCGTCTCGTTGAGGATAAGCAAGCAGATTGGGAATCCTATCGCCAGCAGGATCGCTTGCCATACCGGCAAATTCACCATTTCCAAGAGAGGTTGTCCCCCAAGCTGGAATGCAAAAATAGGATTTCCGAAAAAATGAAGCGCAAGTTGGCTCATTGCTGCACCTGCCAAACTTCGATCGGTGAGCGCCCCTCTAATTCGGTTTTAACAGGGCCTTGCAGTTGAAACTGGTCACCGATTCGATCGTGTACACTCTGAGTTATTCGAATCGCCGAAGTGCGACTGCCTAGGACCAAGCGTTTGGCAATGGTGACGGTATCTCCCCATAAGTCGTAAAGAAATTTGCGACGCCCGACCACACCACCCACCACTGGCCCTGAGTTGATTCCGATCGCCATATGCAATTCCGCTTTGAAATCTCTGTGTGCATGCGCTACGATTCGAATCGCTTCTTGTGCAAATTGGGTCATGCGTTTTGCATGGTCCGGGCGACTGACCGATAATCCGCACACAGCAAGGTATGCTCCACCGATCGTTTTGACCTTCTCGATCCCATACTTTTCGGCTGCTTCGTCGAGGTTTGCGATCAAGTCCCCTAGGACCTGTAACGCTCTTGCTTCGCCAGCTTCTCGGCTGAAATCCTCAAGCCCAATCAATTCAGCGAAGAGGACAGACACGTCAGTAAATTGCTGGCTAGCGCGCTCGTCCCCATCGCGACGTTGAGCGATTGCCGATGCTGGAAGAATGCTCGAGAGTAATTCCTCGTTGGCCCGCACTTGTTCTTCAAGTTTATCGGTTTGGGTTTGGATACTTTTCGACATGCGATTGAAAACCTTGCCGAGAATACCGAACTCGTCGCCAGACTTGATCGGGACTTGAACTCCAGTTTCACCGCTTCCGATCCGCTGTGCTGCATCGGAGAGAATTTTTAGAGGACGAATAAGCAAATTGGAGAACAGCAAAGCGAGCAAACTGCTGAGGAGTGCCATTGCCGATGCGGTAAGGAGTACCTTGCGGCCGAATTCACGAATTGGAGCCTGGGCTTCGTCCGCATCGATTTCTGCAAGAACTCCCCAACGCAAGGAGTTTAACTCGATCGGGCCATACGCACTGATGACTTTTTTACCTCGTATATCAGTGACTTCGTGGATACCGGATTTGCCTTGGAGTGCAAGCTGAGCGGATTCGGTTGGGACGGGGAGCACACCCAAGGTGTTACCTTGGCGTTGGATTTGGTCTACGATTCGAGGACTAAGACTGGATTGTCGCAAGACACTGAGGTAGTTTTCGGGATTTTCCATCATGAATCGATTGCGGCTTCGCATGGTCAAGTCAGGGCCGACAAGGTAGCACTCGCCGGTTTCTCCCAATCCTTCTTCCTTCCACTTCCCTTCCCCAGTCATCAGTTGATTAAAACTGTCGACCGGAAATTGAAGAACGAGGATCCCGGTCATGGCCGGTCCATCAAATATCGGACTCATTACGAATGCCATCGGCTTTCCTAGGCTTGGGCGATAAGACTCGAAATCCACCACTTTGTAGTTGTCGCGATCCTGGGAAAATTGTAGCTCTTTGGCTTTACGAGCAAGCTTCGTATTGCTGTAAGGACCATCTTCGAGATTGGTCGCAAACTCCGTTGTCTTCGCATAGCTGTAGACGATGTTAAGGTTCTTTGCATCGACTAGAAGCAAGTCATCGTAGCGGAAGATCTTCGCAGCCCTCGCAAATACAGAATGAAACTGTTCGTGAACCGAGCGATAGCTACTTCGGTCCGTCGGTGCAGATTCCAAAAGACCCTTGTCGTCGTAAGGATGAGGGTTGGCAGCAATGTAGTGGTACTGTAAGTACTTGGAAGCAGGGGACTGAGGCAAGTACTGTTCGATGACCGGTTCACCTTCAACGTACTTCTTGAGTTCGGGAATGAAGGAGTTTGCGTAAAAGAGTCTCAAGGCTTCTTCGGGTCCGCCGGAATGTTGATCATTGGGGATTTGGGAGAAGGCATCGGCAAAAGCCTTCATACCATCGGTCACCATTCGGCTATCGGACATGCTGATAACCTGGTCGCGTAGAGACTCGAGTTTGGTTTTTAATGCGGAAGTCTTTGCAACCTGGATCCCTCGCAACTGGTTTGCTACCGTTCGTTCGATGGCGTTTTTTCCTGTTTGGTAGCCAATCCAAGCCATCACGGCCAATGACGAGAGGGCGACGGTCAGAAACAGAAGAATCATCTTGGACTGAATGCTCAGTCGCTGAAACCCAAACATAGGAAATTACCTGCTGTGGATAAAAATACCGAACGAGATGGGACGTAGTGCGCTGATCCGGTGTCAGCAAGGATATCTGTTTCGCTTTTGGGGAGCGAAGGAAATCCCTGTTTAACCCGAGTTTTATCGGTTAGGATCAACGTTTGCGGGGGAGTTTTGGTTTGTAGCACTTGAACGGATTATTCCATGTTTTCGATCTTCGGCAAGTTTTCTTCCTGGGGGCGACTGTTCGCCTGGATTCTACTTTGCGAATCTTGCCTTTTTTCCTGGGTCGCTTTAGCGGTATATCAAGCCGTTAGAATCGGAGAAATCGCTGAAGTATCGAATCCGGAGGAGTCGTTCGACGACTGTTCCGCCAACGAACTAGAGAAAGTTTGGGAATACAAATATCGGATGGTGGAAGTCTGCGGTTGGCGCGTGAAAATCAGAGAAGAATTAGAATTGGACTCTGAGAGTACCGAGCGAATGCAAGACGCCTTATTGCAATTACGCGAGCAGTTGGAGGAGATAGAGCGGGTTGTGCCAAAGGAAGCGGTTCAAGAGTTGAAACAAGTCGTATTATGGTTTTCGCCTGAATATGAAGGAGTGCCGCCACGAGCCGAATATCATCCTGGAGAAGAGTGGTTGAAGCAGAATGGTCGGGATCCACAGATGGTTCGTGGAGTGGAATTCACCAACGTAAAGGATTTCAAACAAGAGCGATTGCGAATGCCTAACTTCGTTTTGCATGAGTTAGCGCACGCATTTCATCACCAAGTTCTTGAAGACGGATTTGAAAATCAGAAAGTCAAAGAGATGTATCTCAAAGCGAAGCAAGCCGGGACTTATGATCAAGTCGAGCAACGCTTTGGGGATGGTAGGAGCAAGATAGTGCAAGCCTATGGAATGACCAACGCGGCAGAGTATTTTGCGGAGGGGACAGAAGCATATTTTTCAACCAATGATTTTTTCCCTTTCGATAGGAGTCAATTGCGCAAGCATGATCCAGTGTTGGAAAAGTCATTGGGGAGGATATGGAGCAAAGTGGCAGAGTAATCGGCGATGCTTTGTTCGGAGAGTAGTAACGAGCGTCGTTTGGAGCGTGGCAAAGACGCGGCTGATTTGTTGAGTCTCGATTTGTGTGCTCACCTTCCGATTTTTCCGTAGGGTGCGGTGAAGCGGTCGCACGTTCATTATTGCGTTACTTCCAAATTACAGGACCGCGTTGTTATGTGCGCAAGGCCAACCCAACGACCGCGAAACCCACCGAGCCGATGGCTCGAGAAAGTTGTGCGAGCCGATGGCTCGAGAAAGTTGTGCGAGCCGATGGCTCGAGAGAGTTGAAAGGAGAAAGTTGAGAGTAGATACGGGCGGGCCAAATGCGCTGATTTAATCGATGGCGGTTGGCTTCGCGGGAGTACGCCTTCGGCTGACTGCTAAACGAAATCGCTGCTGTCCGCGTCTTTGCGTGAGATATTGATGCGATGGTATGCTCCGCGGTCCACCGAGAGCGAAATAAAAAAAGGCAACTCGAAACGAGCTGCCTTTTGAATTCGCATCAGATCACTAAGCCACCCCGCAGATCTCTCGCGTAGATGACTAAGTTCAATCGAACTACTTGAGTTCGACGGTCGCACCGGCTTCGGTGAGTTCCTTCTTGATCTTCTCGGCTTCGTCCTTAGCGATCTGCTCCTTGATCTTCGAAGGCACGCCTTCAACCAACTTCTTGGCATCGATCAGGGACAAACCGGTAAGGTTCTTGACGACCTTAACAACGTCAAGCTTCTTATCGCCGAAGGCGGTAAGAACGACGTCGAATTCGGTCTTCTCGACGGCTGCTGCTGCGGGAGCACCGTCTGCTGGAGCTGCCATAACAACGGCACCACCTGCAGCGGCTTCAATCCCGTGCACATCCTTCAAATAATCGCTGAGTTCCTTGGCTTGCTTGAGCGTCAGGCCGACGATCTTCTCGCCTAAGGACATGATATCTTCCGCGTAAGCGGTTGCTGACTCGGACATTTCTAACGTTCCTCAAAATGGTAAGAACAGACAAACTAAACGCACCGGCGAGAATGAAAGACCGGCTGTTTCACACACGTA
>JBEICB010000134.1:0-12399 GCA_040373655.1 Pirellula sp.
AGATGTCCACCGTCTGGCGAGCGGTGAGGTAGCCACCGGCTGCCAAGCGGTGGATGTTGCCAGGAAGATGTCCACCGTCTGGCGAGCGGTGAGGTAGCCACCGGCTGCCAAGCGGTGGATGTTGCCAGGAAGATGTCCACCGTCTGGCGAGCGGTGGCTACGAGGTGCGCGGTGGTTATGGGGTGCGCGGTGGCTACGAGGTGAGCGGTGGTTATGGGGTGAGCGGTGGTTATGGGATGAGCGGTGGTTATGGGATGCGCGGTGGTTATGGGGTGAGCGGTGGTTATGGCGTGCAGGGTTGTTACGGATGCGGTGAAGTTGGGAAAATAGACTTTTGGCTTCGAGTCGGTAGAATGATCGGCGTCGGGATTCGGCTTTTTAGGATTGAATCCATCTTTATGGGCCTTTGTCATGTCGTTTCAAATTCAAAAAGGGAAGGCCCTCGATTCGCTGAATTTGACTCCGCTTATCGATGTGGTGTTTTTGCTGTTGATCTTTTTTCTTGTCGCGACGCAGTTCGCTCAGGATGATCAGCAGTTGCCGATCAAGTTACCATCGGCTCAGTCCGCAGTCCCGATGACGATCGAGCCGGAAGAGCTTGTTGTGCACATCGCACAGGACGGTACGATGATGGTACGTGGCAAGCTAGTGGACATGGCGGAGTTGGAGGTGCTTTTGCGGCAAGCCGTCACAGACAATCCGATTCAACAGATTGTGGTGTTGCGCGGAGACAAGCGTGTGGAATTTCAGACGATTGTGTCGCTTGTCGATCTCTGCAATCGATTAAAGATACCATCGTATCGATTTACGACGGCAAGTCCTTCGGATGCGGAGCAGGTTGAGACTGACGAAGTTTCGGCTGGGGAAGGGGTTCCATGACGCGCCCTGCTGGCTCCAGTGTTTGGCTTCTCGATTTGGCCTTGTTGCTCTTTGGGCTGTTGGTTTTGTTTCTCGTGACTCGCATTTTGCGATTCGACGACCCTAGCCTCTTGAACAACGCTTGGACTTATTTTCTGCTTGTTCCGACCGTTTTGATCGGCTCGGCGATGCTTGCGAGGGTCTTGATTTCGGAACAAGCGGAGCGATCGATACAAGCGGGTTTCTTGTTGAGTGTGTTGGTTCACTTAGGTTTGACTTATGCAGCGATTCACACCGTTTTGTTTGCAGGTTCTGGGAGTCAGGGAGATCAGCGAGCCGTAGCGCAGGCGAACAAGAAGCAGTTGCAGGACACGTCGCGTGCCGCGTCCTTTGTCCCGCCTGTTGAGAGTATGCAAGCCGACGGGAAGACATCCAATACAAAACCGGATTATCTTCGGCCGGTAGAAGTCGATCAGACGCCGGAGGATTCGATCGATTTTCAACCGCAGACGCAGGCACCGCGTGCATTGGAGCGACTCGATCGCGATCGGTTTGATTTGCCGCTTGATCCGACCCTAAAGACCGACGTTGATTTGGGGGATACGCAGAGAGCAAAGGATGCGCCGAGTGAGCCAGAGCTTGTGGTCACCGAAATGGAGCAGGTTGAACGCCCTAAGAATCAGGAGCGATTGGAGCAGAGTTTGACGGAGGGGCAACGAAAGATTGAGTACGAGTCTGCGCCGGTGGATGCTGTAGCACAGGAGGGGGGAATGGTGGGGCGTGCTCCGTCCTTAGAGCGATTGGCACCGGCAAGTTCGTCTGCATCAACGTTGTCGGAGGGGTTTTCGCAGATTGCAGTTCCAGGGATGACTGAAGTTGTCAGTTCAGCGCGTGGAGCGACGCAAGTGCGTAGGGGTGGGGTAGGGACTTCGGAACAGGTACCTCTACCTAAATTAGAAGATGGCGAGAAGGGGCTTGAGCGGCCTGAGCGTTTGGGAGCTTTGGAGCGGCGGATCGATCCGATGGGTCGGGCGAGTAGGGTACCGATACCAACGCAGCGTTTGCAGGATGTTCAGGGAGTGCAGGATGTTCAAGGTGGTTTAGAGGGAGTGGGGAGCGTAACGGGTTCGCCGATCAGCGAAGAGGCAAGTACCGATTTAGCGGCGATGCTTGCGGATCGTGTGGAGGCTAGTAGTAGTCGAGAGGCCGGAGGGGGCAGATCAGGGGGAGTGGCAGGTGGACTGGATTTCGGAGCGATTGATCCTTTAGCAATTCCGAGGGCCGTTGGTGCACGGGGAGCGGGTACGGCGAAGGGGGATCCATTCGAAGGTCGGCCGCGAGGGAGGATGGAAGTTGGGGGTAGCAGTCAGTCATTTGACGGTTTAGCGCCACCGACGGAGTCATTGAGTCAATTTCGTCGACCGGTGGGTAGGGCGACGGGTGGTTCGACGGGGATGAAGGGGTTGGTGCCGATTCCTGCTCCTGCTTTTGAGCAAAGGATGCGGCGGATTGACGACGTAGGTTCGGGAGGTGAGTTGCGAGCGGAGTTTGGCAATGAGTTGCAAGCGATGGGGCCATTGGGACCTAAGACAGAGCTAGCGATAGAGCGTGGATTAGAGTTTTTGGCGAAGTATCAGCGAAGTGATGGGTCATGGCATTTAGAGGATTACGGTCGAGGGACGTTGATGCGTAGCGACACTGCAGCAACGGCATTAGCGTTGTTAGCTTTCCAGGGGGCGGGTTATTCCCATGTGCAGGCCAAGCATCAGGATGCTTGTAGTAAGGCATTGAATTACTTGATCGCTGGACAGCGACCGAATGGTGATTTGTATCGCCCGATGGATGAGGCATCGGACCGGAACAGTTGGCTTTACAGCCATGCGATTGCATCGTTAGCGTTGTGTGAGGCTTATGGGATGACGCGCGACGAGACGTTGCGACCCGGGGCGCAGCGAGCGATAGACTTTTTGGTAGCTAGTCAGGACATGAAGGAGGGAGGTTGGCGTTATGCGCCGCGAATTGGAAGTGACACGAGCGTGACGGGATGGGCGATGATGGCTTTGAAGAGTGCGGAGTTAGCGGGATTGACGGTACCTCAGCCAACGTATGATCGCATATCGGGATGGTTGGATCGATCTCAAGGTACGGAGGGGCAGGGGTATTTGTACCGTTACAATTATTTAGCGAACACTCCGGAGACGGAGCACGGGCGAATACCAACGCCGGTGATGACCAGTGTTGGGTTATTGATGCGTTTGTATTTGGGTTGGGATCGGGAGCATCCGATGATGCTTCAGGGTGCGCAGTGGTTGTCAGCGCGGAGGCCTAGTCTTGGGACGAAGCAGGTACCGCAGCGGGACACTTACTATTGGTATTATGCAACGCAAGTGATGTTTCATGTGGGTGGAGAGAGTTGGCGGGGTTGGTATGAGGCTTTGTATCCGATGTTGGTAGAGACCCAAGTTTCGGAGGGTATTTACGCTGGGTCATGGGAGCCGGATGGTCCGATTCCCGATGCCTGGGGGGCTTATGCGGGCCGATTGTATGTCACTACGATGAATCTACTGTCGTTAGAGGTGACTTATCGGCATTTACCGATTTACGAAGCTGCAGTGCGGTAACAGGTTCATTGGATTTTACCCCTGAGTGTCCAGAGAAGAGATCGCCCCTGATGGATGCTTATCGAGTATCATTAGAGCTGGACTTTTCTTTGAAACGGACGGGTGGCATCGATGATTGAGTTAACAAATTTTGGAAAAGACTATGGTGAGTTCACTGCGGTCGGTTCCATCGACATGAAGATCGAGGCGGGTGAGTTGTTTGGGTTTATCGGCCCGAACGGGGCGGGTAAGAGCACGTCGATTCGGTTTCTTGCGACGTTGCTCAAGAGCAGTCGCGGGGACGGTTCGGTCAATGGATTTAGTGTGAACAAGCAGCCGATGGATGTGCGGCGTAGCATTGGGTACATGCCGGACGATTTTGGCGTGTACGACGGGATGAAGGTGTGGGAGTTTCTTGATTTCTTTGCGGTCGCTTACAAGATCCCGAGGACACAGCGCAAAAAGATTATTGGCGATGTGTTAGAGTTGTTGGATTTGACGCACAAGCGAGATGATTTCGTCAATGGTCTGTCGCGTGGGATGAAGCAGCGATTGTGTCTTGCGAAGACCCTCGTGCATGACCCACCGGTGTTGATACTTGATGAGCCTACGAGTGGGTTGGATCCGCGAGCGCGGATTGAGGTCAAGGCGTTGCTCAAAGAGTTGCGCAAGATGGGCAAAACGATATTGATAAGCAGTCACATTCTGTCTGAGTTAGCCGATTGTTGCACATCGATTGGAATCATTGAGCGTGGGCAATTGTTGATGCATGGTCCGATCGATTCGGTGTATCGTCAGATTCGGCGCAATCGGATTGTAGAGATACGTTTCATTTCGAATCAGGAAGCGGGTGTGTCGATTTTGCGAAGTGACCCGACGATGCGGGACTTGAGTATCGATGGGAATCGCGTTACCGGAGAATTTGAAACTGACGATACAGGTTTAGCAGCTTTGATGAAGCGATTGGTGGATGGTGGAGTGCAAATGCGTTCATTTACGGACAAAGACCCAACGCTTGAGGACGTCTTTATGTTGGTGACGAAAGGGCTTGTTGCGTGACGCTTGATTGGGAGTTGTATCGCTGGCAAGCGTTGTGGTGGGGAGCGGGGGGGATTCGATGAAGAAAGCCCTAGCTTGGGTGTTGATAGGGATGGTCAAGTTTTATCAGCGAGCGATAAGTCCATTGCTGTGGAGTCAGTGTCGGTTCACACCGACATGTTCGCAATACATGATTGAAGCGATCGAGAAGTATGGTCCCTTGCGGGGTGTTGCGAAGGGTCTGTGGCGTATTTTGCGTTGTCATCCGGGGACACGTGGCGGTTACGATCCGCCTTGAGCAACGAAAGCAATTTTCGTTGACTCGATCGCAAGGATTGCGGTTTGAGCCAAGTTTTAATTGGGTGGCTCAGAGGGTTTTTCGAGTTCGATTTTGATCCATTGGTGGTCTGAAGCCAGGGATGGGAATCCGACTTTGCGATCGAGTACTTTCCAGCGAGAGGAGAGGAGTGCGTGGTCGATTGGGATTCCCAGGATGCCGAGGCCGGTGGGCCAAGTTGCGAAATAACCTCGGTAGTGGCGCGAGTCGTTGAGGGAAGCGGATTTGAGCAGATCCAGGTATGGGGGGCTCCATGGGGTGATATTCAGGTCACCTAGGATGATGACATCTCCTGGTTGGTTTTTGGCCCAGGTACCTGCGGCTTTGAGTTGTCGGTCACGACTGAGGAAGCGGCTACCGAGGTTGGGAGATGAGGTGTGAACAGCGAGTAGGTGTGTGGATTGGTTAGGAGCGAGTTTTGATGGGATGTGGGCCGCGATGGCTGGGTAGCCTTCATCGGCGAGGTTTAGGAGTTCGAAGGTGGCTTGGGGGAATTTTGTCAGGACTGCGAGTCCTCGTGTGTTGGTTCTGGGGAACCAATAAGAATGGGGGTAAGTTTTGCGGAGAGAGCTTAGGTCTTGAGCATGTTGTGGAGTGAGTTCGATTAAGACGACGATATCCGCTTGGGCCTCTTCGATCGTTTGGATGAGTTCATCGGAGCGTTGGTTACCTAGAAAGATATTCCACGAGAAGACTGTTAGGCGTTCTTGAGGGGATAGCGATGAGGATTCAGTGAGTGGTAGTTTATGGAGTGGTAGGGCGGTCCAAGGCGTGGTTACCCAGGAGAGGTAGAGAGCGGGCGGTAGTAGGACCAGTGTGTTGAGAAGTTTCCAGTGCCATGGGGTGGGGTAGGTACTGAACCAGCGGATGAGAGCTCGGATAGCGATGTAGGTCCATAGAGCGGCGTTGATATGCCAGATGCAATGGGTGACCATTTCGAAGATCGAATTGTCAGACCATTGTCGATGAGCGTAGAGGGCGGCCCAAGCTGGGGTGGCGACGAGGACGGAGCAGAGGAAGCCTGCGAGCATTCCGCAAGACCAGCGATGGGAAGTGTTTGAATTTCTTTGGGTTTGAGTTGGTTCTGAGGGAGATTGAAGTTCCATTTCAGTATGCCGGTTCGATCCCGTAGATCCAGACTTCCTCGGGGAGAATTTTGAGGGTTTCGAGGAGTTGTAGTATTTCAAAGATACCTATTGCGTGGGAAGAGCAGTAGGCGTTTATTGAGGAAGTCGATGGGATATTTGGCCACAGCCAGCGATGGATGATAGGTATAGGGCTAGGCTTCGTCATGGGCGCTGAGTTGATGCATGCGTCGATGAGGATCCAGTTGACTTTGGTGTTGGAAGTTACGTGGGAGTTGCAGGTTGCGTGGTTTTGTAAAGAGTTGGAGGAATTCTCGAGTGCGAAGTCGATTAGGTCGGTGGGGCGTCTTAGAGGGAGGACGGGGGTATTTGGTGGTAGGGGTGGGAGTCCAAGTTTCGAAAGATCGTTGAGGGCTTGCCAGCCGAGTTGATCATCTCCGTGGTGGGAACCGATACCGAAGATGATCCAGTTCGAGTTGTCTTGCGGTGCGTACGGGGAGTTCATATGCGTTCGATATGGACTTTTAGGAAATGGGTAGAGCAGCTGATACATGGGTCGTAGGTGCGGACGAGTCGTTCGCATGCGACTGCGATTTGTTGATCCTCTTGGTGATAGATTGTTTGCAGAAGAGAACGCAGATCCGCTTCGATTTGGCCTTGATTTTGCGAAGTGGGAGGAACGATTTTCGCGAACGTAACACAGGCTTGTTCGTCGATTGCATAGCGATGGAAAATCAGGCCGCGAGGAGCTTCTGTTGCACTACGTCCTATTCCTGCTTGGGGGCTTTTAGGATTTTTCGGAAGATCGATTTTGCGAATTGTTTTTAAGATGCGAATCGCTTCTTCGAATGCGAATACGACTTCTAGTGCGCGAGCGAGGATGCTGTGGTAGGGGTTGTAATGGGAGGGATCAACGTGGAGTTCGTCGAATAGTTGGCGCGCGACAGGAGTGAGTCGGGGATGGTTATGAAAGAGTCGAGCGAGGGGGCCGACGAAATAGGTTGAAGGTTCGGACGGGATTGAGTGGGAGCGGATACGGCGAGATTGCAGAGCGGTCGAGTGGGGGACTTGGATTTCCTCGAAGTACTTTTCGTAGTCATCGACACCGATCGGTGGATGATTGGTATTGGAAGAGGATGGATGTTGGTTATGGGAGTGGATTGCGATTTGCCCTGACTCAATCGGATAGAGTTCTGGGTGGGTAAGTGAGACAAAATCGTACGGGAAGCGTTGGTTAGGAAAGGGGAGCGTGGCGAGCCAGCGGGTGGCATCGACTGCGAGCGAGAGGCCTTGTTCGAGGGGAAGAATGAGAGCTGCGAGGTCGTGGATTTTGGGGAGGCGGTGGAATCCACCGATAGCGATATTGATAGGGTGGATTGCGCGACCACCGAGTACTTCGAGGATACGGTTACCTAGTTGTTTGAGTTTTAGTCCGCGTTGGACTTCGTTTGGGAAACGTTTTGCGAGGTCGATTGCGCTATGGCAATCGAAAAAATCGGGGGCATGAAGGAGGTGGACATGTAGGACGTGGCTTTCGATCCATTCAGCGCAGTAGATCAATCGGCGAAGGAGTGTCAGTTCGCTTGGTAGTTGTAGGCTTAGGCATTGTTCGAGAGCTTGAGCTGCGGTGACTTGGTAGGCGATGGGGCAGATACCGCAGATACGCGAAGTTATATCAGGGACATCGTCGGCGGGTCGACCTTTTAAGAGGGCTTCGAAGAAGCGAGGAGGTTCGTAGATATTTAGTTGTACTTCATGGACTTTATCTGCTTCGAGTCGGATGTTTAAGGCACCTTCTCCTTCGACACGGGTGAGGATTGGGACTCGTATGTTGCGTGAATTGTCGTGCATGAGCGGTTATTTGGGAGGGGGTTGGATTGGGGAGAGTTGCCAGAGTCGCAGTGCTTCTTGGCGGAAAGGTAGCGAAGCGGCGTGGAAGGATTGCAGGAATAAAGCGGCTTGGGATTTCGAGAGATTCGGTTGCAGGATGGAATTTGATAGGGAGGTGACATTAGGGTCATTGGAGGGTCCGAAGCAGGCGAAGCAGCCGCGATCGAAAGCGGGGCAGATGGCACCGCAACCGGCTTGGGTAATCGGTCCGAGGCAAGGGATCTTTTGGGTTACAACGACGCATACGTTACCGCGTCTTTTGCAGGGTTGGCAGACTGATTCGGTGGATGTTTTTGGACGGCGTCCGGTGGCGAAAGCGAGGATGACTTCGATGAGTTGTTGTTTATCGATGGGGCAGCCTCGGAGTTCGAAGTCGACGGGGACGTGGTCTGCGATGGGGGTGGATTGATCGAGGGAGGAGATGAATTCGGGGTGTGCATAGATGGCGCGTTTGAAGTCATCGTGGAGACCGAAATTACGAAGGGCTTGGATCCCTCCTGCGGTAGCGCAGGCACCGATGGTGATCAGGATGCGGCTTTGAGCTCGCAGTTCGCGGATGCGGATCGCATCGTGTTCTGTAGTGATAGAGCCTTCGACGATCGTCAAGTCGTATGGGCCGTTTTGCAAGTTGCTGGAGGCTTCTGCAAAGTGAGCGAACTCGATGCGATCCGCGATGTTAAGCAATTCGTCTTCGCAGTTTAAAAGGGTCAATTGGCAACCGTCGCACGAAGCGAATTTCATTACCGCGACGCGTGGTTTTCGTAGGGTGTCTGTAGAGGGTTGTGGATCAAGTTCCATTTACAAGTCCTTGATATTCAAGAAGGGTTCAGCGAGATCGTAGCGGAGAACGGGGCCGTCTTTGCATAGGAAGAATGGGCCCCATTGGCAGTGTCCGCAGTAACCGACACCGCATTGCATGTTGCGTTCCATGGAGATCCAGATTGCGTTGGTAGGTATGCCGAGTTTATGTGCATTCATTGCGCAGTGGTGCATCATGATTTCAGGGCCGCAGATCAGGACTTTTGTTTTTTCGTGACGAAGGGCTGGGGAGAAGTTTTTTGAGCGTCGGCGATCGAGCAGAAGTGTGATTGGGCCGAGATTCAAGTCCCATAGTGAGTTTTGGGATTCCGATGGGATATCGGTTTGTTGTGGTTGATCGACAGTGATTTCAAGTTGGATGCCGGCTTGGGCCCAGGATTCGAGTTCTTGGGCGTAGAGAATGGTGTGGGGGTTGCGAGTGCCGATGAGAAGGGAGACCGAGCCGAACCGATCGCGTTGTTTTATGATGGCATAGATAACAGGTCGCAGGGGAGCGAGGCCCAGACCGCCGGCGAGTAGGAGAACGTCATGTCCTTCGAGTTGATCGATGGGCCAAGGGTTTCCGAATGGGCCACGAACGCCGAGTAAGTCGCCTGGGGAGAGTTGTGCGATGGCGTTGGTGACTCTTCCGACAGCGCGGATGGTATGCAGGAAGCTCCCTTGTTGCGGGTGGTGATTTGCAAGTGGGAGCGATGGGTTTGGTGGAGAGTGGGGGCCGCAGTGGCTGATTGCGACTTCGCCGGCACCGGGAAGGTGGAGCATATTGAACTGCCCCGGGAGAAAATGGTAGTTTTGTGCGAAGGGACCTGGATGAAGTTCTAATTCGACGGTGAAGACATTTGGTAAGGAGGGGACGGAAGAGATGAATTCCGAGCGAACAGATCGCAGGGTGGCTGGGTAAGGGGCCCAGGGGTCGTTCGGTTGTGAGTTAGGGTGATTGGGTAGAGTTAGGGTCATTGGGCGTTTGGTTTCGAGGTTGGTGCAATGAGTTTGGCGACTTCGGCGGTCAGATCGATACCGACGGGGCACCAGGTGATACATCGGCCGCAGCCGACGCAACCGCTGGAGCCAAATTGATCGAACCAGGTTGCGAGTTTATGGGTGACCCATTGTCGATATCGAGAGCGGATAGTGTTGCGAACGGGAGCACCGGAGGTGTGAGAGAAATCGGGATTGAAGCAAGAGTCCCAGCGTCGTTGGCGAACGATCGATTCATCGGTCAGGTCGTGGACTTCATCGACACTAGAGCAGAAGCAGGTAGGGCAGACCATGGTGCAGTTTGCGCACGAGAGGCAGCGAGAGGCGACATCATCCCAATGGGGGTTTTGAAGTTGTTTCAGTAGATTTTCCTTGAGATTTTCGGTTGGAAGTGATCGTTTCATGTTGGATTCGACATGAGAGATGGCTTGGTGTTCTGACTCGATTTGATTGTGGGATGCGGGTTGAGGTGGATGTTGTCTGAACAGAGAAGTTGCGATTTCTTGTCCGCGTTGGGATCCGACCCGCAGGAGGTAAGAGGCATCGGGGAGTTCGGTCAGTGCGAGGTCGAATTGTTGATTATCGGGGGGGGGAAGTTTAGGCCCGGTGTTCATTGAGGAGCAGAAGCATGTATCGGCGAGTGTGGTACATTGCACTGCGATTACGAACAAATCTTTGCGCCGAAGTTCGTAGTTTGAATCGGTGTAATGTTCATTGATAAAGACACGGTCTTGGATGGCGATCGCTGCGAGTTCGCAGGCTCGAGCACCGAGGATAGCGAGGGGTTTTTGCGGGGGGGCTTGATTATCTATGGGTGAGAGAATGGAGTTGGGCGGGAAGAGAAATTTTTTCCAGGAGTGGGGGCCGACGTTGTAGTGAAAGAGTTTTTTGTTGGGTTGGTTTGGGATGGGTGAGAGTTGGTACAGTCCGGGAGCTTGGGTATCGCACCAGTTTTGTGGGAGGTCTTCGATGGATTGGATATCATCGTAGACGATGGCATGTTGTTCGATGCGGGGGCCGATGACTCGGTAGCCGGATTGGGTGAGGACATTGATCAGAGACTCGATGGCGGGTTGTTGAACGAGCCAGGTAGGGGTTTCTGGTGAGGAAGTTTGGTCCGCGGGATTGGGCATGTTGGGAAGGGGCCTTGGAGTTGTGTGGGGTTTACGAGAGGTGAGGGTGGTAGAGATCGAGGAGTTGCAGGCGAGTGGCGGTAAGGCGTTGGGACAATGCGATGGTGATTTGTTGGTAGAAGGCTGCAGCGAAGGATGTGTTTGTTTGGGCGAGAAGATGAAGTTGAGCGGAGGGGATTGCGAGAAAGCGTGAGGGGGTGGAGGTAGAGGCGGAGCAGGTCATGGGTTGATTTGGTACGAGGGCTGACCAAGCGAGGATGTTTCCTGGGCCGAGAGAGAGGATTTTTACGTTAGGGCGACCGGGAGCTCGCATATGGAGTTCGACGCGACCGGATTCGATGAGGAAAAGGTAGGGTTGTTTTGCGCCTTCGTTGAAGAGGGTGGCATTTGCGGGGACGTTCAAGGAGAGGGAGTGCTCCGCGAGGGATTCAAGTTCGGCTGGGCGCAAGAAGTTGGCGCCGAGGGCCGCTAGGGCTTGCGTCAATTCCTTGAGGTCGATTTGGTTTTGTTGGAAGTGTGGAGGGAACGGAGATGTGGGTTGCATGATGGTAGTTTGGCTATGGGGGGTGGCGATTTGTAGGCCATGATAAGGGGTTGGAGGGTAATTTTAGGGATGGAAGTGCCGGGAGTAGCTAAATGGGGATGGAAAAGAGGTTGAAAGCAGTCGTGGGGAGCTAGGTGGTGAAGCTAGAAAATCCCTTGTTTTTCACAGTCGATTTATCGATTTGAAAATATTTTGAGAAAAGGTCTTGCACGAAAGGGGGAAGGTCCATATCTTTCTCCTCCCCTGAGCGACACACCGCGACGCGACGCAGAAATGCGAAGCAGGTGATGTGGAGTTTTGGGGGTTCGCTAGATGCGGATTCGACAAGCTGAGTTTTGTTACTTGGTTTGTTCGCGAAGAGGTTTCCCGAGAGGGAGAATCTTGGTAGTGAAAACGAATCGACGCAAAGCGAAAAGAAAAACTAAAAACAAGGCTTGACGGTAGCCGACAACAGCGGTTACGATGTTAAGCCCTCAACGACGAGTGAGCGACGCGAGTCGCAAGCGAGAATCAAGTTTCGGCTTGTGAAACGTTGGGATTAATTGATCTTTGACAATCCGGTGGACGAGCCTTCGAGCAACAGACTCTTTCGGGAGTTGTGTTGCAATTGAGAGGTTTTGTGAAATTTAAAAAAAGATGTTTTGTTGACCACGAACCATCGACCGGTTTCAAAACCGTAACTTAGGTTAGACAAGATTGTTACTGGCAACAGTGATGATCTAAGCATACACAAGTGAAGGGTTTGATCCTGGCTCAGAATGAACGTTGGCGGCGTGGATTAGGCATGCGAGTCGCGCGAGAATGTAGCAATACAGGAAAGCGGCGGAAGGGAGAGGACAACATGGGAAACTGCCCTGGGGACGAGTATAGCGTCGGGAAACTGACGGTAATACTCGATAATGTTTGCGGACCAAAGGTGTGATTCCGCCCCAGGATGTGCCCATGCCCCATTAGCTAGTTGGCGGTGTAATGGACCACCAAGGCTATGATGGGTAGCTGGTGTGAGAGCACGACCAGCCTCACTGTCACTGAGACACTGGCCAGACACCTACGGGTGGCTGCAGTCGAGAATCTTCGGCAATGGACGAAAGTCTGACCGAGCGACGCCGCGTGCGGG
>JBEICB010000298.1:0-5011 GCA_040373655.1 Pirellula sp.
TACAAGTCGTTGGAGAAGGTGCCGATAAACACTTCGCACCACGCAAGGAATTGCTCGGCCAAGATGCAATCAAACTTGCACAAGCAGCCGGACGAAACGTCGCTCCATCCGTCGAACTTCTCTACGGGGAAACCGGGTTCGATCACCCATTCGTTCAAACCGAACAAATGATGCCCTTCGTTCCATTCGTCCGTTGCCGTAACTTTGAACAAGCCGTCGAATGTGCTCAACAGGCCGAACACGGATATCGCCATACCAGCATCATCCACTCCCGTAATGTGCGTAACATGACCATCATGGCTCGAACCATGGACACGACCTTGTTCGTCAAGAACGGGCCATGCATGGCTGCTCTTGGACTCGGAGGAGAAGGTTACCTCTCGTTCTCCATTGCCGGACCAACCGGTGAAGGTGTCACGACTCCGATGACCTTTACCCGCGAACGCCGTTGCTCGCTGATCGATGATCTTTTCATCTTGGGCCGATAAACCCAAAGCCAAAATCGCTGCAGTACGCAGCGATCAAGCCCGAACTGCAATACGTATTCACCCGACCAAAAACCCCAGCTCCTCATGCAACTTGCCATCGTCCTAGGTAACGCGATCTCGACGGTTAAACACCGCAGCTTAGACAACGTCAAGCTGTTGGTTTGTCAACCGCTTGCCGCTGATGGCAACTCGCGCGACGGTGCGCCCGTCATTGTTGCGGACTACTTGGGCGCTGGGGCAGGTGAAAAAATCATGATCACCAGTGATGGAGCTGCAGTACGTGAACTTTACGGTCTGCAGAATAGCCCTCTACGCTGGACTGTCCTCGGATTGGTCGACGCCGATCTACGCGACTCCACAAAACCGAAAGGAAGTCGCGGATGAACCAATTACCACAACCAAGAATCTCGATCGATCCGAAACAATTTGATCGTTCAAGCATTGAACGGATCGTGCGTGAAGTCCTCGCTGCCCTTTCGACAAACGACCTATCGAAAGTTGCAACGCAAACCAATCCAACACCTGTCATTCAGGCTTCTACTCCTAGACCATCCACGATTCAATCAGCTACACCTCAAACAGCCAATTCGCAAACAGTCCATACGCAAGCAACCCCAGCCTCATCGGCAAGCGAGCAGGTCTACACCATCAGTGATGCGGTCGTGAGCGTCCAATCGTTAACTCGCATCCCGGCAGGAATCAAACAACTTCGGATCGCTCGAAACGCGTTGGTCACCCCAGCCGCAAAAGATTGGTTACACGAAAAACGAATCGCTTGGTCTAAAGAAAATTCCACGCCGCCATCAACAACTAGCAGTCACTCGAATAAAAGCTTGTTCTCGACGATTGCAACACCCGTTCAATCCACCGCACAACTCCTATCGACTGCCCCAAAAACCAATATCGAATCTGCAATTGCACCCGTGTTCGTGACAGGTTCGGTGCTATGGTTGCGAAGTCTAGAAAAACAGCTTTGCCCGAAACAAACCAAACTCGATGTGATGCAATCGGATGATGCTGCCGCGATGCGTGCCGTAGCTTCTGCAATCCGTGCAGGCTCGCGCGGTGCTGTGGCAATAGTCCAAGCCGCACACTCAGCGCTCTGGCAAGCTGCACGAGATGAAAGCTTGCGACCAGCACTCGTGTCACAGTGGGGCGACCTTGAGGATGTTTTCCGCGAAGTGCCAACAAACGTCCTGATCATCCCTGCAAAACGATGGAACATACCAGGAGTGTGCAATGTCGTTCGCAAGTTCGCAGAGCAGATCAAAGCAATAACCTAACCAATTCATCCATACGGTAAGCGGCGCATCGAAAACGCAATCCAAACCAAATCAAACTTCAAAACAACATGCATATTTACCGAGTTGTAGGAACAGTAACGTTGAGCAGGTCGCATCCGACCACCATCGGGGCTGTTCTGAAACTTGCAGAACCCCACGGGGAAACACTGATCGGAGAACCCAATGCGGAACCCGATGCAGTGGTTGTTTGGGATGAACTTGGAGCCTCCGTCGGTAGCCTGATCGCTGTCGCGGATGGTGGCGAAGCTGCCCAACCGTTCAAACCACAGCTAAAACCGGTCGACGCCTACAACTCTGCGATCCTCGACGAAGTCAATATTCAACATCACCTTCCTAAAGAGTAACCACGAAAGAATTACACCACGAGAAAGCCATGATCAACGCACATAAAATCAAGCAAGACATCGTTGAAATCGGACGTCGGTTGTACGACAAGGGGTTCGCAGCTGCAAACGATGGGAACATCACCGTGCGAATCAGCGACAACGAAGTCCTTTGCACTCCGACGATGCACAGCAAAGGATTCCTGAAAGTCGAAGACATCTGCTTGATCGATATGACTGGCAAACAACTCGCAGGGATCAAGAAACGATCGAGTGAAGCACTGCTACACCTTGAAATCTACAAGCAACGGCCAGATATCAAGAGTGTTGTACACTGCCATCCACCTCATGCTACCGCTTTTGCCGTAGCTCGCGAACCCATTCCGCAATGCGTGTTGCCAGAAGTCGAAGTGTTCCTTGGGGATGTGCCGATTACCAAGTACGAAACACCTGGTGGACAAGCCTTTGCTGACACGGTATTGCCGTTTGTTGACAAGACCAACATCATCATCTTGGCAAACCATGGAACGGTAAGCTACGGTGTGGACGTCGAGCAAGCCTACTGGTGGACCGAAATTCTCGATGCTTATTGCCGCATTCTGATGCTCGCAAGGCAACTTGGTCACGTCAGTTATTTCGACGAAAGACAAGAACGCGAACTGCTAGATTTGAAGCAGAAGTGGGGTTGGGCTGATCCTCGCAATACAGACGAGTACAAGAACTGCGACATTTGCGCGAACGATATTTTCCGTGCTTCGTGGAAACAATCCGGGGTCGATCGCCGAGCCTTCCCTTCTCCTCCACCGATGAAAAATGCTGCTGCACCTTCAGCCCCTGCGACGAATTCCGCAATCACGGCAGCGGTTAGTGCTGCGGTCAGCCAAGCTGTTGCGGTCGGTGCACCACCGGTTTTGCGATCTACACCAGCAGCTGCGGCAGGAACAGAAGCCCCTGGCGGATTGGACATGGAACAGCTTGTTCAATTGATCACAGCCCAAGTGATGCGAGAACTCCAAAAGTAGAACGGCTACCAGCCCGTTCTTAAATCACCAGTACAACTTAAAAAACAACAAGAGAACAGATCATGAAAGTAAGCATCGTCGGCGGGGGTGGTTTGGTTGGATCATGTGCTGCGTACGCTTTGCAGTGTGGTGGAATCGTTCGCGAGATTGCCCTCTTGGATTTGAATGCCAACCTAGCAGCTGGACATGCGTTGGATTTGATGCACGGTTCGCCCAGCATTGCAGATCAAGTCCTCACGTCGGGAGGTTACGAGCACATTCCCAGTTCAGACTTGATCTGTATCACAGCTGGGTTACGTCGTAAACCAGACGAGTCGCGATTGGATTTGATTAACCGAAATACCGACCTGTTCGCGTCGATCCTGGGTGAAATTCAACAAGCCGGCGTCAAGAAATCCGCAATCGTATTGGTTGTTTCTAATCCTGTAGACATTCTGACTTCGCTAGCAGCATCCAAGCTTGGATTACCGATTTCCCAAGTGTTGGGATTGGGAACACAATTGGATACGATTCGGTTTAGGTCATTGATCTCCGAAGCTCTCCAGACATCGCCGACACAGACCAATGCATTGATCCTTGGGGAACATGGTGACAGTATGGTTCCGATTTGGTCGAGTGCAACGGTGGGGGGCTTATCGTTGGACAAGTATCCTGGTTGGAGTGGGGCATTGGGAGACAAGATCTTCACACGGACAAAAGGATCGGGAGCCGAGTGCATCTCGAAGAAGGGTGGAGCTGGCTTTGCGGTTGGAGTAGCGATTCGTGATGTGATTCATGCGGTTGCGTTGGATCAAAATCGGATTCTGCCTGTTAGTACCGTCCAAGACGGGGCTTGTTATGGTATTCGCGACGTGGCAATCAGTGTGCCGACGGTGGTAGGTCGTGGAGGAGCGATGCAACGCATCGAAATAGACCTTTGGCCAAAAGAGCTACAAGGACTTCGTGCAAGCGCAGCTGCGATCAAGCCAACCTTGGATACCGTCATGAAACGGGTTGGCTAGTGTCGAGGAGCGACAGTGATTGGGTAGGCGGGGGGCTTGCTAGCCCCCAACCCCCCACCGAACCGTACGGGCGGTTTTCCCGCATACGGCTCTCCAGTCAGCAGCCAGTCTTGGATTGAACGAATCGAATATGGGCGTCACGCAGGCTGAAGAGTCCCAATTCGAAGAAGAATCTATTTGGCCATCGGTTTGTACGTGGCATGCGTCTAGGGTTTCTACGATGTCGCTTGACTTGGATTGCTCGCAACCGTCGCCGGATGTAGCTGTCATAGTCATCGAAGATATTCCAAAAGCAATGCCGAAAGTAATTGAACCAGCCCTGGAGCATCGGATTCAATCGATTCACGATAACTTCCAAGGAGTTGCCGTCAGTTCGCTTGGTCAACTCGCGTATCTTGTCCTTTAGCTTCTTGTTGTTCTTATCCCGAGGGAAGCGAAATCGTCCTCGAAACGAGTAACCCAAAAAACCAAAGCTCGTAACGCGAAAGTCAACTATGCGAGTCTTGGTCGGGTGCAATGTCAGTCCTGCCTTCGTCGTCCAATCTTGGAGTAACTGCATCGCCTGCTGAGCTTCTTCAAGTGTCTTACACAAGACGACCATGTCGTCGGCATAACGCACCATTTCAAAGCCAGATTCGGCCATCAGATGATCCAGTGGATTTAGATAGGCATTGGCAAGCAGTGGAGAGAGTACGGCACCTTGCGGTACGCCGTCCTCAGGGGTCCACGTTGCAAGTTCAGACATCACCGATTGGTCGAGGTATTTGCTAATCAACCTTAAGAGGGCTCCATCGGAGATCTTCGTTTTGATGACCTCTAGTAGCTTATCCTTAGGAATCGTATCAAAGTAACTCTTCAAATCGACATCCACAA
>JBEICB010000108.1:0-16932 GCA_040373655.1 Pirellula sp.
CGCGTCGAATACAAAAACACTATCCGTGATCTCATCGGGATCGATTTCGATCCCACCGCTGACTTCCCCTCCGATGACATCGGTTACGGCTTCGATAATATCGGTGATGTTCTCTCTCTGCCCCCCGTCCTCATGGAACGATACCTCGATGCAGCAGAAAGCATCCTACAACGCGCTATCACACCCGATCCACCTGCCATCCCCAAAAGACATCTCAGTAGCCTCTACACCGAACCCGCCTCCGCCGATGTCGCTTCCAAACTCATCGAAAACAACTTCCGACGTCTCGATTCCGCAGGCAAAGAACCTATCGAACTCGGCCCCCTGCACACCCAATACCAATGGGACCCCTCCGGCGAATATACCTTCCGCACCAAACTCTACGGCTCTACCTACGACAACTCCGGAAATATCTCAAGCAACGTCCAATCCGCTATCATCCTTCACGGCAAAGACCTTCCAAACCCATCGACCGATCAAGAACTCGACGCCATCAGCGGAAACATCCCTCGACCCGCACGTATCCTCAAAATAATTGAAGTCACCTCCAAATCACCAACCGATGCCCAAATCGTCGAAGTCAACATCCCCCCCTCTGCTAATCGCGATCGCGTATTTGTCGGCCAACTTAAACCCGCCGAAGGTCAATCAGCCAAACTCTTTGTCGAGTTCCTCGCCCTCGATGGACCACTTGATACCCGTCCCGAAAGCCACCGCAAACTTCTCGCGGTATCACCCAACCAATCCCCCCAACAGCAAACGCGCGAAGTCCTCGCACGCTTCCTCCGCCGCGCATACCGCCGCCCTATCTCCAACGAAGAACTCGAACGCACCGCCCTCTGGACCGATCAACGCATGGCCGACGGCGAGAAGTGGGAATCAGCAATGCAATTGACCATGCAAGCCATCCTGTGCTCCCCAAAATTCCTTTTTCGTGTCGAACCCGATGAACAACCCAATGCGCCGGAACCTCGCGATATCGATCCCTTCGCTCTAGCCTCACGATTGTCCTACTTCCTCTGGAGTTCCATGCCAGACGATCAACTCCTCGATGCCGCACAAAACGGATCTCTCGCACAAAACCCCACCGCACAACTCGATCGCATGATCGCCGACCCACGCTCCAACGCACTCGTGAAAAACTTTGCCTCCCAATGGCTCCAAATCCAACGCCTAGAAGCATTCTCACCGGACCCAAAACTCTTCCCCAACTTCAACCCAAAACTCAAAGCATCCATGATGCGAGAAACCGAACTCTTCTTCGAAACAATCCTTCGCGAAAATCGCAGCGCACTGGAGCTAATCAACGCCGATTTCACCTTCCTCGATGAAACTCTAGCAAAACACTACGGTATCGCAGACACCGCCGGCAACTGGATCGGACAAACACCCTCCATACCCGGCGGCAATCCCATCCAAGGTGACTCGTTTCAACGTGTCTCTCTCCAAAATAAAGACCGTGGTGGATTGATCACCCAAGCCTCCATCCTTACCGTCACCTCCAACCCAACGCGAACCTCACCCGTCAAACGAGGCCGGTGGATCCTCGAACAAATCCTCGGGAACCCTCCTCCACCACCTCCCCCAAACGTCCCCGAACTCCCCGCCGGTGAACAAGACGCCTCCAACGCACCACTGCGAAAACGAATGGAAATCCATCGCTCCAACCCCGCTTGCGCAAACTGCCACGCAAAAATGGATCCCATCGGATTCGCCCTCGAAAACTATGACCCCATCGGTAGCTTCCGAACCAAAGATGGCCCCTTCGATATCGACCCCTCCGGAGATTTCGCCGATGGAACCCACTTCCAAGGCCCCAGCGACTTAAAAGCTATCATCGTGGAAAAGAAAGAAGAATTCCTGCGATGCCTCATCGAAAAACTCATGACCTACGCCCTCGGTCGCGGAATAGAATACTACGATCGACCCGTCGTCGAACAAATCGTCGCTTCCGCACCTAACAACAATTACCGTTTCCAAGACATCCTACGCGCAATCGTACAAAGCGAACCATTCCGAAAACGACGCGCATCGACCCTAACTCCCTAATCGAACATCGTATCATCAATAGAGAATTCACTATGCACACCCAAAAACCAAATATCCCACGCCGCACCATCCTCCGGGGTCTCGGTGTCTCCCTCGCACTGCCATGGCTCGAAGCCATGGGGCCAATCACCTCTGTGACCCATGCCGCTTCCAAGGCTAACAACATCGCCCCAAACCGAATGGCATTCCTCTATGTGCCAAACGGGATCAATATGGCTGACTGGACCCCAAAAACCGTCGGCAACGATTTCGAAATCACCCCCATCCTCGAACCTCTCGCAAAACTCAAACACAAACTGCTCGTCCTCTCCGGTCTAACCGCTGACGGAGCAAGAGCCTATGCCGATGGAGGCGGTGACCACGCCAGAGCCCTATCAGCCTTCCTCACCGGCGCTCGCCCACTGAAAACCGACGGCATCAATATCCGAAACGGTGTTAGCGTCGACCAAGTCGCCGCAGCCCGCATCGGAGACCAAACCCGACTCAGCTCCCTGGAAATCGGAACCGAAGCCGGTGCCATGGCCGGCAACTGCGACTCCGGTTACTCCTGTGTCTACTCCTCTACCATGTCCTGGAAATCCGCCACTCAACCACTGCCGAAAGAAGTCAATCCCAAGATCGTATTCGAACGTATGTTCGGTGGCTCCAACGACGCTGCACGCGCTAAACGAGACGCAAAACGGAAAAGCATCCTCGACTTTGTCCGCGAAGACTCCCAATCCCTCACTCCCAAATTAGCTACTAACGACGTCCGAAAACTCGATGAATACTTCGCCGCAATCCGCGATATCGAATCACGAATCGAACGCTCCGAAAAACTCCCCCCTGTCGTCGCGCCAAACTACCCCGCACCTCAAGCAATCCCAGCCGACTACCAAGAACATATCCGCTTGATGGCAGATCTGATGGTTCTAGGATTCCAAGCCGACGTGACCCGAGTGGCAACCTTCGTACTAGCGAACGAAGGAAGCAATAAACCCTACCCCTTCGTCGATGTTCCCGAAGGACACCACGACCTCTCTCACCACGGAGGTGATGCCAATAAACAAGCGAAACTGCGCCAAATCAACCTCTTCCACATCCGCCAACTCGCTTACCTACTCGAAAAATTAGACGCGATCCAAGAAGGTGACGGCACCCTCCTCGATCACGCTATGATCTCCTACGGTAGCGGCATCCATGACGGGAACGCACACAACCACGAAGACCTCCCAGTCCTCGTCGCAGGCAGCGGTTGCGGCACTCTCAACACCGGTCGACACGTCTCCTACGCAAAAGAAACCCCTATCAGCGACCTGTGGCTATCTCTCCTCGATCGCATGCAGGTAGACATGGAAAAACTCGGCGACAGCCGTGGTCACTTGCAACTGTAATCCCACCTGTTCCTTAGCCGCATAAGCCTCCCGCCAGACCTATACGCCTCGTACACGGTGCGCTAAACGACGCTTCATCATCTTCGCATGATATCCGTATCGCGCACTGAGCGACGGGTGATAACATAGCGCATGCATCCGCTCCCCAACAGCTTTGATCCGCTCGCTTGCCCCTTCTTCGGGAATCGGACCTGACTTCGTTTGATGCTCTAACCACCGAAGACTCTCGGACGAAAATTCAAACAGATCGCCCGGTCCCCGCAAACAAGCACCCTTATCGTAAAGTCGCAAATCCTCCGCCAACGACTCACCGAGTATCGCCTCCAACTCCTCTCGCTGTTCCTCCCAAACTCGCTCCAAATCCGCCACTAACCCCGAATGAAACGATACACGCGGTCCTGGCACATCACCCAACGTACGAAAAAGTATCTCATTGTGTACCACCGACCGAATACCCGGCTCATATCCAGAATGATATTTGCGAAACGCCGCCAGCAATCGCAACGCATCTAAACATAAACCCTCATTGACCCGCACAATCCTTTTGGGCGAAATCGGAATCCTCGCTCGCTCACAAAAATCACGCACAACACAACGATCCACCCAAGTCGCCGGAAGAAACGCTTTCGGAAAAACACAAGACTCACCAAACACACCCTGCAACTCCCTCAATTGACCTAAATAGTTCAAGTGCTTAAGCCGTGACCCGGGAATAAAATCCTGCAGCCGATCCCCTAACTTGATCCCCTCCTGAAAGTCACTCTCAATCCAACTCTTCCACGGACGAAAGTAAATATATACCTCTACGCTGTAACCAAATGACTCGAAGAAGTCACGGACCGCTTCCAATTCCGATCTATCCCACACCCAAAGATTCTCAGCAGACAAAACAATTGTCTTGCCCTTCTCCCGACAAAATAACAACTGCCCACGGATCCGCTCGGCAAACCTCTCCCGCTCGCGATGCACCAATGTCGCGTCCCGACCAAATCGCTGGTTGTAATCGAATCCATCTGATGCATCTCGAAACAAGGCACCAAGCACCCGACCTGAATTGACACACCCGAGACTTATATACTGATAGCCAGGATCCCGAAGACCGAAATATAGCGACTCCTGAATGGAACTCGAACCGGCTTTCGTCGTCCCCACATGAAGCACACATCGGCGATTGGCAGTCACGTCAATCCACTCCCCTTCGTGTCAGTTAGGCGGTTCAAACCCACCCAAAGAAAACGTCGCTCCTAAACCACGACGGAACAGACGACTCAACAAAAGAAAACTAAAACGCTAGAGAAAGCGTAAGCCCAATTCAGTGGTCAGGGCCGGGATCGAACCGGCGACACATGGATTTTCAGTCCATTGCTCTACCTACTGAGCTACCTGACCAGCCACAACAACGTGACATCTGCCCGAAAACATCGCCACTTTGCGGACAAGAATAGTAAGCCCCCCTGGATTGTTTGTCAACCGACACAATTCACTTCTTTTCCCACCCAATCATGTGGGATTCCCACCAAAAATCAGATACACTTGAACGCTGGGAACGCGATCCGAAAAAACTTCTCATCCCGACGTCCCAGTCGATCTAATCCCTACAAGTAATCGCACCTTTACGCCTTTCGCTCTTCCGACTCCGAATACCATGATGCTTGGTTCACCCAAAGCCCTAGCAACCACACTCCTCCTCCTGGCCACTTGCTACGCTACTTGGTGCACTCCAAAAACTGCCCAAGCCCAAAACTACTACCCAGACCATCCCGTCGTCAAGGAAATGGTCGACCGGGCTGTTCAATACCTCTCCACCACCAATCTCAAAGCCTCCGGGTCCGAATCCTTCGGCATCGAAGTCCTCGGCGCATACACCATCTACAAAGTCGAAGGTGACCCAGATCACCCAGTTGTCGCCCACGGACTAAACATTTCCAAAAACTACGTAGACAAAATTACCGCAGCACAAGGTGGCTTCGAAGCCAAAACCGTCTATCACTTATCCGTCGCTTGCATGCTCCTGGCCAGTGTCTCCGTCGATAACTATGGCCCTCAACTACTCAAAGCCCGAGATTTCTTCCTCAGAATCCAACAAGGCACCGGTGCCTTCGGCTACATCGACGGATCCCACAAACTCGATAGCGGTGACATCTCCCAAACCCAATATGTCATGCTCGCCCTCTGGACTATGGCCCAAGTCGGGATCGAAATCCCCGAAGACCGAATCATGCGCACGCTTGGCTACCTCTACGCTGCTCAAATCAAAGATCCGCAAGGAAATTATCAAGGTGGCTGGCCCTACCAATTCGAGCCCGGAAACGCCGGTGCACTGCAATCCACCAACTCCCTAACCGCTTGCGGACTCTCCAGCGTACTCATTGCCGGCGATATCCTCGGCGTCTTCCGAAATCGGCTCGCAGAAGCCGAAGAAGAAGAAGGACTCATCCCCCCCGCTTTTAAGCGTGTCGTCGCAGAATCCGAAAAGAAACGCCGCGGCGGAAATGTCGATCGACCACGCCTCGATGCCTGCGTGAACCTCGGCTTGGGTTTCAACCGAAAAAATCCCTACCAAAAAACAACCTGGCACTACTACTACCTCTACTCCCTTGAACGTTTCGAATCCTTCCTCGAAATCGCCAACGGCAAACAAAACACAAGCCCCCCATGGTACAACGTCGAAGTCGAACGCATGCGAGCCGTCCAAGGTCGCGATGGCTCATGGGGCGGTGTTGATGCTCCCGATGTCGACGTTGTGCTCGGCCCCCAAACCTCCACCTGCCTCGCCACCCTTTTCCTAATCCGTAGCACCCAAAAAGCGATCGGTGACCTCAAAGAAGCTATCGCTATCGGTGGAAATGAACTCCCCTCCGACCTCACAACCATCACCATGATCAACGGGAAACCTATTTCGAAAAATGAAGCTACCAGCATTGACGACGCTCTGAAAATGCTCGAAGACGATAAAAAGTCACAAGGTGAAGACAGTCTCATCCCAGAGAAAATCATCTTCTCGAAAGACCCCGCAAGACGTAAAGATGAACTCAACCGATTCGCCCGTCTCCTCAGATCCAAAGACTGGAAAGCCCGACGTATCGCCTCGAAAGTACTTGGCAGAAGCGATGACCTCGAAATGGTCCCCGAACTTATCTTCGCCCTCTCCGATCGCGATACCGAAGTCAACCGAAATGCCGAAACCTCACTTCGCCTAATCTCCAGAAAACTCGATAAATACCACCTCCCCAAAGAAGGCGGTATCACCGACCAAGACCGAATACGCGCCCAACGCGAATGGAAAACGTGGTTCCTCGAACTACGACCTGATTATATCTTCGTAGAATAAGTCCATCCCTTTCTACACCAACGCAATCAATACCATGAGCTCCATTGCACCCAACGCAAAATCTCAACCCTCCGAGGGCATGCTCTACGTCGACGAATCCTCCATGAGGACCAATAAAGTCGAACAAGTCTCCAGCTTGCTCATCAGCATCGCCGTCATGCTCGCCCTCGCCGTCGGTGCCCTGTTCCTCCTGTTCCTGCTTTCCATGAACTGGACTCGCCCCCAAGAAATGATTCTCGACGTCGAAAGAATCGCCGGACGCGGAGATAACGCCGCAGGCTTCGAACGTGACTTCGATCCCCCAGCAGCCGACGAAGTCGAACAACTCAACGAACCCGCACTAGAACAAACCATTCAGATGGTCAACGATGCCATCGCCGCAATCGCTTCCATGGATACCATCATGGCTTCCGATGCCGTTACAGGTGATCGCGGCGGCCAAGGTGACAGCCGGCCACCAGGACCCGAAGGCGAAGGAGTCGACGGCGTCCACCGCGGCGAACGCTGGGAGCTAAAATTCACTGCCCGTGACCGAAAAGCATACGCAGGCCAACTCGATGCATTCGGCATCGAACTCGCTGCAATCGGTGGCGGGATCACAACCATCGATTACGCCAATACCCTCGCGAAATCTCCCAAAGGTCGCTCAGGGACTCGAGACCAAGAAAAACGACTCTTCTTCTCCTACGTTACCAACAACGCACTCATGCAGTACGACAAAGCCCTCCTGCAAGCAGCCGGAGTCAACATTAAAGAACGTACCGTCCTGAAGTTCATCCCCAAAGAAACCGAAGACCAACTCGCGATGGCCGAAAAAGTCTACTACATCGATAAACGTAGCAAAGACTTTCGCATCGCCGATATCGCCAAAACAATCTTCGAATGCAAAGCATCCAAAAGCGGCAAATTCGAATGGGTTGTCATCGACCAACGCTACCGAAACAAAAACCCATCGGTCAAATAACCTCCATCTGAAAACCTGTGGCACGGCACTCCAGAACGCCGCGCAAGAAATCACAAAACACAGTGACTCAACTAACGGCCCAATAGCCTACGCATATACCCCGCAAACCCGTAAATATCCTCGGGCGCATCGGGCCCAATCACCAAAGGATTGTGCTCCGACGCATTGACCAAACCGTGACTCCCACCCACCAATCCGCCGTCCAACGGTATCACATCCATCTTCATCCGAAAACCTAACTTCTTCTGCAGCAATCGCAGCATCGCTCGTGGCTTGGATGTCATGAATAACTCACAAGGGTCATAACCAGGCTTGCGGTGTATATCCACCGTCCTAGCAAAGTCAGGCGCATGACGATCCTCCTGCCAATAGTAATAACTGAACCAAGCGTCCGGTTCAGACAACGCGATCAAGTCGCCGCTACGAGCATGACCTAAACGCAACTCATCAGGAGACACCACCGCCGCAACCCCAGCTTCGGCCTCCAACAAACGCTGCACCTCTGACCGTAACTTGAGATCCGACAAGTACACATGCGCGACTTGGTGATCCACCACCGCAAAAGCCCGCGAATCACCCGGTAACAGCATCTCTCCAAAAGGCCCATTGCGCACTGCTAATAATCCAGCTTTTCGCAAAATCCTATTGATCGCCACCGAACGCTTTACAGGCACCAATCCATACTCTGATACAACCACCGGAATCGCACCCACCTCCAGCGCCGCATCAATCACCAACCCCGCACAACGATCCACCTCCGACACTCGCTCCATGCTCGGTTGCGAAAAACGCTGAAAGTCATAGTCCAAATGAGGCAAGTAACACATCGTCAACTCTGGGCGTTTCTCCCTCAACACCCTCGCTGTTGCTTGAGCAATCCACTGCGTCGCAGGTAACCCCGCATTCGGCCCCCAAAATGTGAAAAACGGAAATGGCCCCAAATGCTTGACCAATTCACACTCGGTCGCGTCGATGATGTCGAAAACTTTCGATCCATCACAACCATAATGCGGCTTCGGTGTCGCACTCCATCGCACCGGCGCATGCTGATTGAACCACCAAAACATCTTCGCCGTCTCAACCCCTTCGTAAAACTTGGTACCCTCGATCAAACGATTCGACTGCTGCCAAAAACGAATCTCCGCACTATCTCGCTGATACCATCCATTCCCCACAATCCCATGCTGGTCCGGAGCAAACCCAGTTAACAACGTCGCCTGCACCGTACAAGTAACCGCAGGAACAGGCGGTACCCACGAGACCGCTGCTCCCAATGCAGATATACGCGGCGCATGCGCTAGCAATGCAGGAGTTAATCCCACCACATTCAGCAAACAAACCCGACTCATAACCCCCCCATCAACTGCTTCTCTGTACGCTCAACAAAAGGATCCTTCGGCGCTAAACGAGTCAACATTTTCATGTACTCCCTCGCTCGCTCCTCCTCGTTACTCTGAAGCAACAACTCAACCACACGCTTTAATAATGGCACATTGTCCCGATCAATCTGCAACACAAGCTCCAAATTCTCTAACTCCATTACCGAATCACCTGTCTCCCTCGCAACCTCACTCATCCATAATGCCCTGCGAGTCCCCGTCCAAGGCAATTTCCGACTCGCTTCCATCAATCGCTCACCCAAGACACGATGTGTCAACGGAAACGCTGCCTGCGTAAAAACCTCGTTGTACAAATTCCGCAAGATCCTTGCGTCCTCAGGAAATACATCCAACGGAACTTGCCCGTCGGAGTACAGACCCGCCATCACCCTCGCAACACTAAACGACTCCCTGCGATCCACCCGTATCCCCAGTCGCCACAACTCCTGCCGCTGCTGCTCTGAAATCACACGGTGATATAGCAACGTCGCTGAAGGTAAAATCCCAGGTACGTGCGAAGAGACCCGCGATAATACCCCCAAATAAGGCTCCAATGACTCTATCGGTGCCTGAACAGATGTTGAAACCCGACCCCACACCAACCTCCAATCAAATGGTGATGCTAACTGCCCACGACGAAACCAACGCTCCGCAATCGATAACGCACGCATGGCTTCCTCCCCTCCCAACGCTGCATACACCGCATCGCGATCCTCCAGACTCGCATCCTCCAACGCAAGTCGCATCACGACCGGTGAAGTCTGACTCCAAGCCTGCTCACCCGACGCAGCATTCGGACGCCGCTCCCACAATGCATAACGCAAGTCCGCAACAATCGATTGCCCCAACAATCGCAATATCGTTCCATTCTCCATGCAACCTTCCAACCCAGCGTACCTCTGCCCCACAAGACAACCATCCATCCAACGATCTACAAGCGACTCCCTCCGTGCGACGCTTCCTCCCTCATCCTCCGACTTGCCAGGATACTCAAACCCATCCCGCATACGTCGCTCCAAACCCTCGGCAACCGACAACACGCCTACAGACGACTGCCCAATCCATAATGCCAATAAACTCACCAACGCAAACACTATCCCAGCCAAGCTAATTCGATGCACCCTACCCTCTACAACCTTCTCACTCTCCACTCTGGCAACCTCATCCTTCAAACCGACATCTCCACTCGCAATTTCCATCTTCCCCCTGCGGCGTCGCTCAAGTGCCCCACGGTGAGCAACAATGATCTTCTCCCTCGCTTGTTGCGATTCCACATAAGCACCCGACAAAGCCCCAAGCATCAAACAACTCGGTATGTAAACCCCTGGCAAAATCCAAGCGAAATCAATGCAAGCATGCAAAAACTGACTAATCAAAAAGAAAAGACCGGCCACCTTCAAAGGCAAGTACTCACGATACCCCTTACCGACATAAATCCTCAAGACTGACAACAAAGCGACAATACATCCCGCAACGCACAAACTAAATCCAATCCAACCTAGAGTTACAATCGCCTCCGCTACCATGCTCTCAGCATGGTAATACCAACCAAGTGATGATGGAGACTGAAACGGTAAGGCCGCTACATGAAACGTACCTAATCCAGAACCCAAAAGCCCATAACGCATCGCCGCTCGCCAACTCACTCCCCAAATGTATAAACGACCAGCCTGCTGATCCTGCGAGAAATCGATCGATTCAATACTCTCCATCCGCTGCAACGCACTCTGATCAACTTGCAGAAATACCATCAGCAACAAAGCCAATACGATCGTCACCAAAGCAGCAATACTTACTCCTCCCCGACGCCCTTCCATAGGCCAACATAAGGCAATCGTCCCAAACAATGCAGCTAAAGCACTGAGAAACGCCCCGCGACACAAACTCAACGGAACACAAAACAATAAAAACAACGTACACGCCCAAGCCAACTGCGCCCGTTAATCCAAGTGCTCAATCAACTGCTTCAATCGAAATCGAAACCGAGCTATCAATGGCCAACTCGCCATATTCCCCTGCGGACGATCCCCACGCGATGACTCCCAAACACGAAGAAATCGCTGTACCGACAAACCCAACGATGCCGCCAACGCAATATTCAAAAATGCCCCCGCCGAATTCCGCGAAACAAACACAGAAAACGACCTGCCATACACCAATCCCAGTAAGTTAGGCACCTGCCGCTGAAAAGCCCCAAACAACCCATAAGCCCCTATCAACACTCCCAATACTGTCAAAACAACCAATAGCCACGGATAGTCCTTCCGATAACCAAACGAAACCGACGACCCCCACACCAACAATGCAGCCAAAAATAAACTGCTCGACGCACCCCTCGTCGTCATCGGCTCAACACTGATCGCTAACCTCGCTTCTTCCTCTCCCAACACACTCTCCTCCGCCTCCTCCCACCGAGTATCGTGCTTGCCACCCTCCGGAAATCCTAAAGCCCACTGCTGCAGCGAAATCGACGAAAAAGGCCAATGGGCCGGCAAGTCCGCATCCCACCACCGAAGCGACTGCACCTGCGCAAAACATCCCAATGCAAGCAATACCCAAGCTACAGCAGGTGGACGCGGACGAATGCCACTACCCACCTCCAAACCGACAGAATTCCAAACGACATTTCCCAACAACAACAACCCTAAAACCCCACCCAAGACAAATAACCACCACTGAACCGACCAGCTGGCACTAGCATAAATCCACGGAGAAATCACCAACAACAAAAGGGTACAACCACTGATCAAACGCCGAAGAATCTGCCCTTTACCTCCCATCCGCTCGCCCCTCCTCTCCGTTTGTCTCTCTACTCCAGCTAGTACCTGCCAGATCTACCATCGATCCAATCACCTAACCAACGAAATCAAATCACAGAATTCCCAGCAGGAGAAACTCGCAAACAACAAAAAAGCGTTATTCGTGTCATCACCAAGACAATCATTAAATTCGGAACAACCTGAAGGCGATATTACGATGCAGGGTTCTTGGTACCTATCGCAGAACCATACCCTGACTTTGCTAGCAATTCAGCAATACGAAACGCATACAAGGGGATTCGTCGATGGCACTGAAACGACGAGAAAATCAATCCGGATCGAACGCATCGACCCGCAACCGCTGGAAACTTTTCGCAGGTCTTTGCATAAGCTTGGGAATCGCTGCAAGTCCAGGTTGTACCGCAATGACCGGCATCAACAACCTGTTCCGATACAACAACGAATGGAACGAATACATGATGGGTAGTCGAGCTCAATCGCTCGCTATGAAATCATGGCACGCCCAAAAACACTGCTTCGTCGACCAAAAGTACACGAAAGAATTCCGCCGAGGATATATCGCTGGATACCTCAGCGTCGCAAATGGCGGTGATGGCTGCACTCCCGCGTTTCCACCTCGCGAATACTGGCACTGGAGATACCAATCCGCCGAAGGCCAAGCTCGCGTGGCCGCTTGGTTCGCCGGCTTCCCACATGGCGCACAAGCCGCCGATCAAGAAGGCGTTGGATCTTGGCATCAAATTCAAACCTCCTCGACAATCCAAAAACAATACGTCGACCACCAACTGATGCCAAGCCAATACAACGGAGTGTATCCGGTTCCAAAGTACGACCTAAACCGTAGCCTGCTCAATCCAAATATCAACAATCAAGCACCTGCGGAATTCTTCGATGCCGAAGTCGTTGCACCGCAAGTTCTGCAACAAGAAATCCCACCTGGGATCCCTGAAACCACAACTCCAATCACTCCGAACAAACCCCTTCTTTCTCCACTTCCAGACGCCTCAGGAATCATCAATCGCCCCTAAGTCTTCTCGCCCCTTGAGGGTGCTCCTTAACTTCATCAACTATCACTCAAGTAAACGAGAAGAGTCAGCAAGCGAGGTATACACTCATGACCAAATGCTGGAACCCAATGCAAAAACAAACCCAATTCCAATCGAAACTCAATCGTTGGACGCGGCGCCTTAGCTCCGTCGGCCTTCTTCTCCTCGGAGGATTGAGTACCGGTTGCTCAACCATCACGCAGCCAATCTCAGGGATCCCCGCCAAAAGACTCCCCCCGCAATTCCTCGCCCAAAGCAAAAACAACCTAGTTCCACTAGACCCCTCCCGGTTGTCTCAAGAACCACCAAGAGATTACCTTCTCGATGAAGGGGACATCCTCGGTATCTACATCGAAGGTATCCTCCCATACGTACCACCAGACCGACCACCCGAACCACCTCCTGTGAACTTCCCAGATGCGACCAGCCAACTCGATCCGTCCCTCGGATTCCCTGTGGCTGTGATCAACGATGGGACTATCCAACTACCAAACCTCGAACCGATCAAAGTACGTGGTTTGACCATCGACCAAACGCGCGACTTGATACGTAAATACTATCTCGACTCGGAGATCTTAAAAGAGTCAAGCCGTTTGCAACCCATCGTTACCCTGATGAAAGAACGAACCTATAACGTCATCGTCGTTCGTCAAGACATCGGTACAAGCGGTGCGAATGCCGGCCAACAGGGCGGGAACAATAGCTTCACCCGAGGATCCGACCAAAGCGCTTCGGGCCGCATGGTGAAACTCAAAGCTTACCAAAATGACGTCCTTAATGCACTCATCGAATCCGGCGGACTACCCGGGGTTAACGCAAAGAACGAAGTCAAAGTACTTCGCGCATCTCGCGCTGATCAACGCCGCCGCGATGAATTCGTCCAACAGTTCTACCAACAATACTATTGCAACCCAGATCCTTGCGGTTGCCCACCTCCACTCCCCGAAGATCCTGCCGTCTTGAAAATTCCTATGCGTTTGCCTCCTGGAGTTATCCCAAGCATTCGCTCCGAAGACGTGATTCTCGAAGATGGTGACATCGTGTATATCGAATCTCGCGAAGCAGAAGTCTTCTATACCGGCGGACTGCTACCTGGCGGTGAATTCCGTATCCCACGCGACTACGATCTCGATGTCGTCGCTGCAATGGCCCTAACCGGCGGCGGTATCTCCAGCCCTCAACAAGGTCGTGGCGGCGGCGGCGGTATCGGCGGCGGCTTGGGTGGTCTCTTCGGCGGGGTACCCCCGGGAATGTTATACGTGCTTCGTAAAACACCCTGCAACGGGCAGATCACCATCGAAATCGATCTAGCAAAAGCAAACGTCGATCCACGTGAACGAATCTTGGTACAACCTGGAGATATCCTCATCCTACGATTCAAACCTAGCGAAGAAATCCTAAACTTCGGCCTCGGCACCTTCTTCACCTTCGGGATCCAATACGCGTTGCGAAGCCTCAACTAATCTAACGCGTTACGAACCAACTCTGGAAATCGAAAACCGCCGACATAACCTGTCGGCGGTTTTTTTATTCACCAACCCATCACCACACGAATCCTTACTAGGCAATCCTAAAAGATTCGTGCCAGATCCTATCGACCCATCAACGCCTTTGCACGTTGCATCAGCACCACACACTCACGACGCAACGGATCATCACCACTCGACTCGTAAGCCCGAGCAAGCATCCGGTCCCAATCCATCCCAGGTGCCAATGCACTGCGTCGCATCAACAGCCCAAACTCGGCAACGCTCGAAGCCCAGAGGAAATCGCGGGAGTCAGCATCACCAATCGCCAACCCACCACCCTGCAAATCCTCCAATACAAATTCCTGCTTCGTGCTCTCTGTACCCTCCGGACGCTTGCTGCGAATCTTCAAAAGTAACCATTCCTTCGAACGAATCCCCTCACTCTCCTCGCGATCACCCACTTCCCGACGAAGCTCCTCTCGCTCCTTCAACTCGCTCTCCTGCGGTTTGATCGCATACCGCAACCCATCTACACCCCCAGACTTCAACCCCGCTGCTCCCACCGGAACAACCTCGTAAAGCGCAGTCACTCGGTGCCCCGCCCCAATCTCGCCCGCATCCTTCTTGTCGTTGTTGAAATCCTCTGCAGCCAACCTACGGTTCTCGTAACCAATCAATCGATACGACTGCACCTTCTGCGGATTGAACTCAATCTGGATCTTTACATCCTTCGCAATGGTCATCAAGTTTCCATTGAGCTGTGTTCCCATCACGCGACGTGCTTCCAACTCACTGTCAACCATCCCATATATCCCATTCCCCTCATTGGTGATCCTCTCCATCATCGAGTCGTTGTAGTTGCCACTCCCATATCCCAAACAAGTCATAAAGACATTCCCTTTTGCTTGCTCGCGAACAAGTGCAACCAACGCATCATTACTGGTTACCCCTACGTTGAAATCTCCATCCGTACAAAGAATCACCCGATTCACCCCACCTTCTATGTAATTCTCTTTTGCCAATCGATAAGCCAACTCGATACCCTGGCCACCATTGGTTGACCCTCCAGACTGCAACTCATTAATCGAAGCCAAAATCCGCTCGCGCTGATCCCCTGTCGTGCTGGGCAATACACACCCTGCAGCTCCCGCATACACTACGATCGCAACGCGATCTTCTTCTCGAAGCTGATTCGCTAACAGAGTTAAAGTCCGCTTGACCAAAGGTAATTTGTTGGCATCTGCCATCGATCCCGACACATCGATCAAGAAAACCAAATTGCTCGCTGGCCGCTGCTGCGCCTCAACCCGCTTGGCCTGAATCGCTACTCTCACTAACTTGTGACGCGAATTCCAAGGACACTGAGCCATTCTCAAGTGCGCCGCAAATGGCTCGTCTCCCTTAGGACCCGCATACTGATAATCAAAATAATTCAGCCACTCTTCGATCCGAATCGATTCGGACTGTGGTACCACATTCTGCTCCAATACATTTTGCCGGAGCTTTGTGTAAGAAGCCGTATCGACATCGATCGAAAACGTCGATAGCGGCTCGGACTTCGTCTCCAAAAACCCATTCTCAACAACTCTGTCAAACCGATCTCCACCCTCCTTGACGTAAGGCCTACGATATTCAAAACTCGGTACGTTTGCTCGAAGTTCATCAGGCACATCAAATTCCCGGGCCCCCTCCGCAGGATTCTTTAAGCCACCCCTTAACGCATCCTCTTCTTCCCTCAAATACTTCTCCGAGCCTCTAGTAGCTTCTGCTTCCTTTTCTCGCAACGCCAACCGCGGAAGTGAATCTGCTTGGCTTTGAGGTTCCTCAGCAAATCGACCAAATCTCTTGGATTCAAGGCTACGCATGCGCTCCGAGCTAGGCATACCACCAGCGCCGGGCATTGAGCTACTACCTAGACTAGGTACGCTTCCCGAACTCTCGCCTACACCACTACCAAGCCCAACCCCCAACTCGCCGGAAGCAGCACCCGACACGCGGGACGCAGAACCGGGCGGCACTACTCCGTCGTCTAGCGACAACGAATCCGTAGTTGCCGAAAACATTTCGCTTCTCCCCAACCCGCCAGAAACAATCTCCTTGAGCACTTCAATTACCGACTTACGATCTGACCAAGCAAATTCGCTCAATTCCTGTTTCAACGGTCGAACCATCCAAAGCGTACCGGCGGCAACCGAAGCGGCCAATCCTGTCAATAACACCGCTGCGAATCGCCCGCGTCGACGCGATGAATAACCCTCCTTAGTTTTCGCTTCGTGCAATATCTCGCTCTTCGAGACTAAAGCACCTGAGAGAGGATCAGAGGCCCGGATATCGCCGGTCCGGATCGGAATCGCGTCTTGCAATCGAGCAAGCTCCACTTCGACTCGACCTACCATGGAACGAATCGATTCCACTTCTGAGACAAGCTCAGGATGAAGCTTCAAATGCTCATCGACGACACGACACTGCTCGTCATCGAGCTCGTTCAATACGTAGGCCGTAAGCATCCAAGGTTCGAATGCACTGTTAGAAATTTTATCC
>JBEICB010000005.1:0-67103 GCA_040373655.1 Pirellula sp.
CCTGGCCCCATGCGGCCCTTCCCAACGTCGGTGAACGAATCCGAGAAGGACAATGGTGTATCGCCGGTGGCCACCCAGGTGGATGGATCCCCGATCGCCCCTCGGTCATTCGAGTCGGCCGTATTCTTCGTGTTACTGACACAACTCTTGTCAGCGACTGCTCCCTGATCGGCGGTGATAGCGGTGGTCCCCTGTTCGACTTGCAAGGAAAGCTCATCGGTATCCACAGCCGCATCGGGATCGATGTCGATGACAACATGCATGTTCCCATGAATGTATTCATCGATTCATGGGATCGACTTGCAAAAGGCGAAGTCTGGGGCGTACTCCCAGGATTCCAGCCGATTATCGGCGTGACGGCTGATCGAGAATCCGACACAAAAAAAGAATGCGTCATCGGAGCAGTCGCTCCAAAAGGCCCCGCAGCTAAAGCCGGAATTCAACCAGGCGATCGAATCGTTCGATTCAACGGTAATCCCATCGATAGCTTTGACAAACTCAAAACCGAGGTCAATGCGACTGTCCCAGGTGAACGAGTCAGTGTCGAAGTCCTTCGTGACGGAAACACTTTGAACCTCAAGTTAACCGTAGGCCTCTCGGATGAACCTTAGTCCATTCCGAACAAACCTCTCCTCATCCTTCACTCATCCTCATCCTTCACTCATCCTCATCCTTCACTCATCCTCAAGACTCTCTGCAATCACTTTTCTGATCCAGGGCCACCAACATGAAATTCGGAATCGATAAACTCTTTTTGGTCGGCTGCATGGGAATATGGGGTGGACTGCTGACCGAACGGGACAACAAAGATCCGAATTGTTCAAACGGTTTTTGCACTCCCCAAGGCTGTGATGATGTGGAAAGCACCACCAAGGCCTCCGAGGAAACTTTCAACCAACTGATCCAAGACGGAGAACGACTGCGAGGTAAAGAAGCTAGGTTCCTTAATTCTCGTAGACAACAACGCAGCCAATACTCCATCCTGCGTGCCTTCAAAGAAGCCCTTGGGGAAAGCTGGAAATCCACCGTTCAGATTATGGCGGAATCCAAACAACTCGCTCTCGGCGTAATTGCAAGAGAAGATGGTTGGATCCTTACGAAATCCTCTGAAGTTCCCGACGCACCAGTCCAAGTCCGCTTGCACGATGGCACACAACTTCAAGGTGAAGTTAAAATTCGACGCCCCGAACTTGATCTTGCATTGATCAAAATCAACCGCAATGACCTTCAAGCGATCCAATGGAATACCGAAAGCAATGTTCCCTTGGGAGGATGGATCGCAAGTGCCGACGCACGCGCGATCCCTCTTGCAATGGGAGTAGTTAGTGTCAAAAGCCGCACTATTCCCAAGTCGGACGCAAAGCTCGGTATCAAGCTCTTGACTCTCGGTCTTCAACCCCAAGTCGAAAATGTAGTCTTCGGTAGCGGTGCCGATCGAGCAGGTATCCGAGACGGAGACATCATCCTGCGAATCGAAGACAAACCGATGGAAAGTGGACAACAAGTCCTCAGCACACTCATGGGTATGCCTGCCGGTAAACGAATCCAAGTCGATGTGGAACGAGACGGGAAAGAACTCGCCTTTCAAGCTCAAATGATGGACCTAACCCTCTCGATGCTCGACCCGACTGAGATGGAAGTCAACGGAAGTGTCTCCGCACGATCTACCGGCTTTCGCAACGTTATTCAACACGATACAGTACTCGCGCCCCAGAATTGCGGAGGACCACTAATCGACGTCGAAGGCAACGTCGTCGGCTTGAATATCGCCAGAGCGGGGAGAGTTTGTTGCTACGCTCTCCCGGCTAACACCGTCGCGAAGGCAGTTGGCGAAATGCTTTCTACCGCAATGGAAAATGCCACCTCAACAATACGCGTTGAAACCCTCAAGCCCGAATTCACACCAAACTAAACTTCGTGGTTGCTGCATCCCGCAACCTTTCGCTTGGACTAGAAACAAGATCCTATGGCCGTCAATGACGAGCAATTAATCCGATGGCTTACACACCCTGACCATCGCATTCGCTCCGCTTCACTCGATCTACTATCAAGTAGCTACTGCTCTTCACCTCAAATCCTAGAAAACGTTCTTGACGTATGGAAGTCCGTGGGAATCGAAGAAGGTTTCCGAGACTTTCCGTTAATCTCACACCTATCGATACCGGCAACTAACATCGGACCGATGATTGACTATGCGCAAAGCATGGCTGTCGGTCGCAAACTCACCGACCGAGTCTGTCGCTGCGCCGGGAAATTGCTCGAAGCCATTTCCGTCGAACGAGCTTCTTCTTTTGCTTCACACTTGATTGCTATACGAGAGCTTAAAAAACAATCGAAAATATTCTTCCGTGTTCCAATCGCTTCGATGGAACTACGGGCCTCGGCACTCGAACGCTCAACCGCTTCTCTGAACCTGGACTTTGAAGATGGAAGCCCAGAAGATATTGCGATCGCATTGGAATCATTGTGGGAACGTGGAGAAGCCCAACAATGGATTCAGCAAGGACTCGAAGCTTGGAGAGACTCCTCCGTCGCTTCAGCGACCGCAAGCCCACTGGCCGTCGCAGTCCTAGAATTAATCTCGCGACATAGCGTTCGCGGTTACGAAGATATCTTAGTCGAACTGGTCGATCGCGATGAAGCCTCAATCGCAGATTTAGCAACGATCGCACTCGTCCGAGGTCGCAATCCAACTACTCAAACGGTCGTTGCTGAACGCTTCCCCAAAATGGGAAAATCAGGTCAACTCCGATCACTCGACCTCGTAAGACGAATGCGGCTTCCTCAGTCCTCAGAACTTATTCGGTTTCTTCTTCCCCATGGGGTTGATCTCACCGTTCAGAACGGTGCTAGAACTGCCGAAGTCATGCTGTTCGACTTCCATGCACTCGAAGACTGGCTCGAAGCATTCTTGCTAATCGATGACTCCGCCATCGAACGGCTCAGCTATGCGATTCCAATCGCAGTTCCCCTCGCCCAAGAAGTCGTGCCAACGGAATGGGGACGAATCAAACACATCCTACAAATGCGCCTTTCTCGTAGCTTTGAATTGGATGAGTAAACCAAACATGTCGCGAGTACTTCTGGCTATTGAATCGACCTGTGATGAAACCGCCGCAGCACTTATCTCTGAGGATGGCCAAGTCCTAGGTGAATCCGTCGCAACCCAAGAAGCTTTCCACCGAGACTTCGATGGCGTTGTCCCAGAAATCGCGGCGCGAGCCCACCTCGAACGCATCCTGCCCGTCATCGACAACGTTCTCAAGCAAGCTCAAGTCCATCGCGATCAAATCGTCGCAATCTCCGTGGCAACTTTCCCCGGACTTCCAGGCTCGCTTCTCGTCGGCCTCTCAGCAGCAAAAGCCCTCGCGTTGGTCTGGCGAAAACCATTGGTTGGAATCAATCACATCCAAGCTCACATCTATGCCTGTGGCATCGGGCGTGAATCAATTTATCCTTGTATAGGTTTTGTAGTCAGCGGAGGTCACACCTCACTTTATGCTTGCCAAGACCCTATCACTTGGAATTACCTAGGTGGAACCATCGATGATGCCGCAGGAGAAGCTTTCGATAAAGTGGCGGTCATGCTCGGATTGCCATTCCCCGGAGGTCCCGAACTTTCCCGATTAGCACAACTAGGAAATCCAAACGCTATTCGGTTCCCAAGACCGCTACTGGACGATTCACAGCGACTCGACTTCAGTTTCTCTGGCCTGAAAACAGCAGTACGCTACCGTATCAGCGGACCACCCGCACGCCACAACCATACGAATCGCAACGAAACCAACTCCGATCCACCAACTGCCCCAAACCAGTCGCTAACGGAAGAACAACGCGCAGATATCGCTGCTGGTTTCCAACAAGCCGTCGTCGACTGCTTAGTCGCAAAAGCTATACTCGCTACCCAACAGACTGGTATCAAACGCTTATGTATCGGAGGTGGCGTAGCCGCAAACCAGTCCTTCCGCAAACAGATCGACGAAGCCTGCAGACAACATAAGATTGAATTGATAATCGCAAAACCCCGATGGTGCACCGACAATGCCGTCATGGGTGCCCTCGCTTGGGAAAAACTCCGACGCGGCCAGTTCGACTCCTTAAGCCTTGACGCCCAGCCGGGGTTGATTCGCCCCGATGCTGCGGCACGCCGACCAACCCGCACTCCAACCCCTTCGAATCCTCCGCATTCTGCACCCAAATCGCAGGGTTAAAAACAAGTCGAGCGGGAATTCCTCCAATAAAATCGCAACCCGAAAATCACTGCTAGCGGGTCTGAAAATCGTGCTTCGCCAACGCGATTCGAGTACACTAGAGACCAAACATGCCCGGATGCTTAAATCCTACCCACCTATCCCGTCCAACTTGGCTTGGGCGAGTCGAGAATCTCATGAATGCAGTTGCCCCTCCGCCAAGCACCGAAGAAATCGCACGGGCCCAAAGACTTCGTGATGCCTTCGAACAAATCAAATCGCAGGTCTCACAAGTCATCGTAGGACAAGAGAACACGATTGAGCAACTGCTGATCGCTATGCTGGCAGGTGGCCACTGCCTTCTCGAGGGAGTACCCGGACTGGCGAAAACGCTGATGGTTCGCTCCCTAGCCCAAGCCATGGATCTAGATTTTCATCGAATCCAATTTACCCCCGACCTCATGCCCGCAGATATCACCGGTACGGACATCATCCAGCAATCCGAATCCGGTGCTCGCCAAATGACCTTCGTCAAAGGCCCCGTGTTCACCCAAATCCTCCTTGCCGATGAAATCAATCGCACACCTCCGAAAACGCAAGCTGCGTTGCTCGAAGCAATGCAAGAACACGCAGTGACTATCGGCGGAAAAACCTACAAACTCTCGGAACCATTTTTCGTTCTCGCCACCCAAAACCCAATCGAACAAGAGGGGACCTATCCGCTACCGGAAGCCCAACGAGATCGCTTCCTCTTTCAAACTCTCGTCGATTACCCCAGCCGTGAGCAAGAGGGAGATATCATTGAACGAACCACCGGTTCCTTCGCCGGTGAAATAAAACCGGTTGTGACCGGCCCTCAAATTCTTGAATACCAACGCATCGTTCGCGTCGTTCCCCTACCATCACACGTCAAAGAATACGTCTTGGACTTGGTTCGCTCCCTCAGACCCAAAGAAGCGGTCGCACCGAAATGGGTCGCTCCTTGGGTACAGTGGGGCCCCGGCCCCCGAGCTTGCCAACAAATTGTCGTCGCAAGCAAAGCCCGAGCGCTGCTTAAGGGACGCTTGCACGTGACCACCGAGGATATTCAAGCTCTCGCAGCACCAGTCCTGCGGCACCGCATCGTCCCGACTTTTGCCGCCCAAGCTGAGGGGATCGATGCCGACGCGATCGTCGCAAGACTACTTGCGGAACTGCCCAAGCCCCAAGCGAACTCGGGCGCGCTGTAATCGGCAGCCCCCCCTTCCAGAACATCAACGATTCAGCGTAGGCAAATTCAAACCCTTGCCTATAATGCTCACCAGATACCGATAGTTGTCGGATCGCTTCGCCGGTACCTCGATTCCTTGGCAAACCAAACGATGTCTACAAACTCCTCCCTACGGAGGCCGGCGCCCGAGCTGCTGGCACCTGCGGGAAACTGGGAATGCGTTCATGCTGCCGTAGAAAACGGCGCTGATGCCATCTATTTTGGGCTCGAAAGCGGCTTCAATGCCCGAGCACGAGCCGTAAACTTCTCCCTAGACGAACTCCCCCGTCTCATGGCCCACTTGCACCGACGAGGCCTCTCGGGATTTGTCACCCTCAACACTCTAATCTTTACAGACGAATTGCCTAGCTTCGAACGACATGTTCGCCAACTAGCCAACAGCGGCGTCGATGCTGTTCTCGTCCAAGACCTCGGTGCAGTGCAATTGATCCACCAAGTCTGCCCCGAATTGAGTGTCCACGCCAGCACGCAGATGACGATGACCTCTGCCGAAACGATCCAAGCGATCGAAGACCTAGGCATCGACCGAGTCGTCTTAGGTCGCGAATGTTCGCTAGACGAGATACGCAAAATCACCGCTGCGACTAACATGCCCGTCGAGACGTTCGTGCACGGAGCTCTCTGCGTCGCTTACTCAGGTCAATGCCTTACCAGCGAATCCCTCGGAGGACGCTCCGCGAACCGCGGTCAGTGTGCACAAGCCTGTCGCTTGGAATACCAACTCATCCGCGATGGCAAAGACGTTGACCTTGGAGATGTAAAGTACTTGCTCTCCCCGCAAGACCTCGCTGCCTACGAACATATCCCTGACTTGATCCAAGCCGGCGTGGCAAGCTTGAAGATCGAAGGCAGACTCAAGACCCCCGAATACGTAGCAAATATCGTCCATCACTATCGCCAAGCGATCGATGCGGCCATGCGCGGTGAGTCCGTCCGGTTTACGCCCAATACCCAAAGAGAAATGGAACTGAGCTTCTCTCGCGGCTTTTCCCCAGGGTGGCTCGAAGGCTGTAATCACAAACGCCTCGTTCCAGGCCGTAGCAGCGCTAAACGCGGCGTACTCGCCGGACACGTCGTACGCAAAAAAGGAGACCGCGTAGTCGTTGACCTGCTAGCCCCGCTAGGAAAAGGAGACGGTATCGTCTTCGAGGGTGATCGCTCTGCAGGAAAAGAAGTCGGCGGTCGTATCTTCGAAATCTACGCCAATCATCGCCCCGTCGAAGTCGCTGAATCGGGCCGCGTCGAACTCGAACTCCAACGAGGTATCCTGCGGCAAGCAGACCTGCAGCCGGGACAAGAGCTATGGCAGACCGATGCTCCCAAACAAACGAAAGCTTGGCGACAAACGTTCCAATCCGAACGCTTCCAACGAAAACTCCCGCTGAACATTCGCGGACAGATCGCAGTAGGACAAGCACCACTATTGCACGTTGCATGGACCGAACAACGCGAAGGGCTCATCGAACAGAATTTCGAGATCCAAATCGAATGCACGCACATCCCCGAACGCGCACGCAAACACCCTGTCACCGAACAAGCCATCGAACAGCAACTCGGTCGATTGGGAAATACTCCCTATCAAGTCGGTTCATTGCAACTTGAAATCGTCGACGAACCGATGCTCCCGTTAAGCGTCTTGGGTGATCTTCGTAAATCGATCGTGGAGAAAGTCGATGCAGTGCGCCAATCCATTCCAAGGCGAGAAGTTCGCCCGGAGGGTGTTGCAAAACAATTGCTCAGGAACATCGAGAATCATCAATCCATCACCGATGAAAATCCACCACAATTGAGGGTTCTATGCAGAACACTACGGCAACTCGACTGCATGCTAGAAGCTGGCGCACGTGACTTGATCGTCGAATTCCACGACATTCGCGAATACCGTCAAGCCGTCGAGCGAGCGCATCAAAAGAACGCAACAATTAACCTAGCTACTCTGCGTATTCTCAAGGCTGGAGAAGCAGGGCTATTTCGTGCTCTGGAAAAACATCGCAGCGACGGATGGCTTGTTCGCAATCTCGCAGCGCTGAAATTCGCCAAGGAGCGCGGCATACCCGCCGATGCCGATTTTTCGCTCAATGTGACCAATCCACTGACCGCTCAATGGCTGTTGGACCACGGCGCACGTTGTGTGACCGCCTCCTACGACCTGAACCGCGACCAACTCCTAGAACTCGTTCAATCCGGCCAGCCAAAAACTCTCGAAGTTGTAATCCACCAGCATATGCCCATGTTTCATATGGAGCATTGTGTTTTTTGCACCGTCCTCTCCCCCGGAACCAACAAGTCGAATTGCGGTCGGCCATGCGACGTGCACGAAGTCAAACTCCGGGACCGGATCGGCGTCGAACATGTCCTGCACGCAGACGTCGGCTGCCGAAACACACTGTACAACGGCAACGCCCAAAGTGGGGCGGAAGTCGTACCGACACTGCTCGAACGTGGAGTAAGACGCTTTAGAATCGAAATTTTACGGGATGCCCCCGATACGGAACTTCGACGTCTGTGGGACCTGTATTCCCAGCTAATCGCTGGAAAAACGGACGGTCCAAGCGTTTGGAGAAGCCTCCGGGCCGAGAACCGCGTCGGAGTAACCCGAGGAACTTTGGAACATCCGCGAAACCCTTTGGCAATTTTGTAGTTTAAAGGTTGGCTAAAAACGCAATGCAAAACTTTACCGATTCGAAACATAACGATCCGTTCACCATGTTGCAGGAAACTTCGCAAAAACTTGGCACCCTAGCGGCTGCCCAAGCGCTCGTCGAAGCACTTCGCAAAGAAGAACGGTATCCAGAACTTTTCGAAGCCCGGAAAATGATGCATCGCGTGGAATTGGGTTTACCCCCCGTGTTTGTCCCCGCATTACAAGGCGCAGACAGCCACCGTTCCGAGTCAGCGACACTTGATCCACAAGTACAAGAGGAACTCGACAAGCGTCTATTGGATGCCTGCCGAGAAGTCGGTTCTGGACTGATGCGTTCAGGACGATTGCAAGAGGGTTGGATGTATTTGAGGGCCGTCGGTGACGATGCTTTTGCGGCACAAGCCATGTCAGGCATCGAAGCCACCCAAGAAAACCTCGACTTGTTGCTAAACCTCTACGTACATGAAGGAATCGATGTCGGTCGCGGAACGGAGTTGTCCCTGCAGATGCGAGGTACTTGCAATACCATCACGATGCTCGACTCAGTGGTCTCAATGCGAGGTCGCTCGGATCAGCAAGCGGCGGTAGGGGCGTTGGTAAAACATGTCCATCATGAACTTCTTGCTAATCTCGTCTCAGATGTCCAAAGACGAAAGCCGGAAGTACAAGGACCAGAAATGGGTCGAATCGCCGACTGGCTGGGATTGATCCCCGGATTGCTTCGCGATGGAACCTACCACCTGGATACAACTCACCTAGCCTCCACTGTGCGGTTTGCCAGAGTTTTGGATGATTCCGAGACCCTGCGACTTGCAGCTGACCTAGCCGAATACGGTCGACAGCTGCACGCGCAATACCAGTACAGTAGCGAAGAACCATTCGCAGATCTCTATCCAATGAGTCTGGCTTGGTTCCGCGCACTGCTAGGAGATAATGCCGAAACTGCACTACGTCTGTTTCGACAAAAAGCCGAGTCCCTCGACACTCAAGAGCATGGCACCATCGGTATCGAAACCTATGCGGACTTGCTCGCCAGAGTCGGACGCCCCGCCGAGGCAGCCAAATTCCTAATGCGAACCATGCCCACCAGCATGCGTCCCTTCGGAATCGCTCCCTCCTTGATCGAATTGGCAAGTACTTCCGGTGATTTCCAATCCATGATGGACCACGCAAAAGAACGAGGCGATTTACTCGGTTACGCAGCAGCTTTGCTGCAGAGCAAATCAAAACCCTAAACTATCGCTTCGTTCTTTTACGATTATCAACAAGATCCTTTTCAAGCTAACGAATACTTCCCGAATCGACTCTTTGTAGATTAGCTGAGAAAAGCATGCCGAATAAAGTTCTGCTCGTCGAAGATGATCCCGCCCTGGCCGATGCGGTCCGAGAAGGGCTTGCCGACGAAGGAATCTCCACGACAATCGTCTCTACCGTAACCGGAGCACTAGAGTCTGTCAGGGCACAGCGGCCCGACGCACTGATTCTTGACCTTATGCTCGCCGGGGAATCAGGTTTGGATATTCTTCGCACACTCCGCTCTCAACGCGACCAAACCCCCATCATCATTGTCAGCGCCCTGGGGACCACGGAACACCGCGTCAAAGGACTACTCGCAGGAGCAGACGACTACCTCGTCAAACCCTTCGAAATCAAAGAACTTCACGCAAGGATCGTCGCACTGGTGCGACGCAGCCAACGTCAGGAAGGACCTACCCTCATCTACGGTCCACTGCGACTCGAACTCACCACCCGAAGAGCTTTCCGCGAAGGAAAAGAACTCAAACTCTCACCCACCGAAATCTCCCTGCTCGAGCTATTTATTCGCCACGAAAATCAAGTCCTCTCGCGAAAGATGCTCTACCACCAACTATGGGAATCGGACTGGGAAAGCGAAACAAACGTCATCGAAGTGCATATCAATCGATTGCGAAGCAAAGTTGATAAAGGATTCTCAAGCCCCTTGATTCATACCATCCGTGGGCGGGGCTACATGCTCGCAGAAAACCCAACGGGTGTGCAGCAACTGGCCGAAGCCGAAATATCACAATCAGTTTCCGAATCCTAGCTCCACCCGCAATGAGATCTATCCGTAGAGACGTCGACTAGAAAGGCAATTCAATATCGGCTTCTTGATCAAGGCAGAAAGTACCTGCACATGATTCGATGGCGTGAACGAACCCTTCAGACAAAAACAGCCTTGATCCTGACGCTCTTCACTTGGATCTCCGCTGCACTCATAGGAATCTCCAGCCGCTCCGCCCTGAATCTCATGGTCCACCGTCACATCGACCTAGAACTCAATGACGTCGCGACCGACTTCCAAGCAATTCTTAATACCGAAGCTTATCCATTCTCCGAAACACAAATTGGACGATGGAATCGACGACTTGCAATCCACCCTCGGCATCGCATGTTCGTTCAAGTGTTTGACAATCAAGGAAACTTAAAGTGGAACTCTATCACCGCCCCAACCCCGCCCCCAAATGCGGACTTAAGCGCTAACGAACATCGCTCGATCGATATCTACCGAGTCCTACATCGCCCAATGTATTTGCGCATCCGCAACCCCTCCGACCGCTCGTCCATGACCATGCAAACAGCCGTCCTTCAAGTCGGCTGCGCGATGGAATTAGCAAACTCAGCCCTCCAAGAACTCGATAGCTGGATCCTACCGGTAGCCCTTGCTTTGCTCCTATGTGTCCCTCCCCTGGCTTGGTTTATCTCCGATTGGCTGCTTTTTCCACTGCGCGAACTCACTAAAGAAACCGATTGCATCAAAATTCAACAAGATCGCTGGATCACTCAATCCGGCAACCACGATGAAATTGATCGGCTCGCGCTTACCGTCAACCAACTCCTTCAACGCACTCGCGAAAGTATCCAACACAATGAAGATTGGATCGCAAACGCAGCGCATCAACTTCGCGGTCCACTCGCGGCGATCATGAGCAATATCGAAGTCTGTGCTGATCGAGCTACCGATAACAAATCTCAACAGATGCTCGACAAAGTCACTTCAGAGTGCCAGAACCTTAAAAAAATCATCAATCAACTTTTGCTTCTCGGCGAAACTAACTCCAACCGCAAATCACCCTTACGCCTCAACGTAGAATGGGATAGACAAGTCTCACAAGCAGTCGGCTTCTTCGAAGCTCTCGCGGAGGAGAAAGGTGTCTGCCTAACCTTGGACCAAATCGAAACAGCGACAGTCAAAGGAAATCCAGATCACCTGCGTTACGTCATCCAGAACCTACTCGACAACGCGATCAAATACACAGAAAAAAATGGTCACATCCGTGTCTCGCTGCGCAAGGATAATTCTTCCAACCAAGCAGTCCTTTGTGTTGCAGACACCGGAATCGGTATCTCAGATGAGGATCAAAAGAAACTTGGCCAACGATTCTTTCGTTGCAACTCAGGACGCGACCCAGCAAATACTCCTCGCGGATCCGGCCTTGGACTCAGCATCGTCCTGAATATCATCGAGTCCATTCTAGGGAACTTTGTAGTCAAAATCCAACTCGGTAAGGGAACAAAGATCCATGTCTCACTTCCCTTATACTCAAGCGACCAAAACGAAGATGACCAAGACGATCAAGATACCTCGGGAAGTTCAGACTATTCCTCCGGAATCTCTTCACCAGGTTTACGAAGCGGCAACAGTGTAATCAACATTGCCGAAAGCGTGCTCGTCAACGCGAGAAACAGTAGCCCCAAAGTATAAGACTTCAGATTTGCCTGCATGAACCCCATGACGTAGGGGCCAAGAAACCCGCCCAAATTCCCAATGGAATTGATCAAGCCCACGCTTCCTGCCGCAGCAGTCGAAGTGAGGAATAAACTAGGCAAAGACCAAAACGCAGGCATGTATGACTTCATCCCCGCCGCCGCAATCGTGAAACAGATCATGGTCCCCACTAACCAACCTTGCGACATCGTCACCAATACCAAAAACACCGCGCCAATCACAACGGGCACCACGCTATGCCATCGCCGTTCCTGTCGTTTGTCCGATGACCTACCAACAAACAATTGGCCTGGGATCACCAACAACGACGGAATCATAACAAGCAAAGCAATGCGAGAAGGCTGCAATTCAGGGTACCACTCCTTGATCACACTCGGTAGAAACATTTCGATACCGTAGTTCGCCGTGACAATCCCAAAATACGCAAAAGCCAGTAGCAACACCTTCGGACTCGATAAGGCTTGCGTCAAAGTCATGTGCCCTGCAGCACGGTGGGCTTCTTTGTCTTTCAACAACTCCCCCTCTAAGGCTTCTTTCTCTTCATCAGTAAGCCACACCGCTTGCTTCGGTCGATCGGTCAATCCAAAAAGTACATATAGACCAAAAACAACCGCAGGGATTCCCCAGATGATGTAAATCCACTGCCAACCCTTCATCCCCCATAGCTCTGGATTGGAGATCGATTGCCCCGTTTGCGGATCGACAACAGTTCGTCCAATATCAATGAACCACTGCGATACCGCAGGCCCAATAATCATTGCGATCGGGGAGGCGATCAAGAAATATGCAATTGCTCTCGCCCTCTCTTTCTGGGGAAACCAATGGCTCAAATAAACAATCACCCCAGGAAAGAAACCAGCTTCCGCCATCCCAAGCAGAAATCGAACTGTGTAAAAATGCATAGGGGTCTTCACAAATGCCGTTAACGCGGCCATGAACCCCCAAGTCACCATAATCCGGCAAATCCACTTCCTAGCACTCCAACGCTCCACGATGAGCGAGCCAGGAATCTCAAGCAGAAAGTAACCTAAAAAGAAAATCCCGCTTCCAAAACCAAATACCGACGAATCGAAGGAAGGCATGTCCTCCTCCATCGTCAACTTTGCAATCGCAACATTATTGCGATCGATGTACGCGATGATGTAACAGATAAAAAGGATCGGTAACAAACGCCAGTAAGCCTTACCGACCGCAGACTGCAGCGCTGCATTGGTTCCAAAATCACCGTTTCCCCCACTGCTCAAACCGGAAACCGACGAAGCGTAAGGATTCTTCGAACGAGCATCGTCGAAGTTGGAGAATTGATTACTCATCAGGCACACATCTAGAGGAGAGAATTTCGGAAAGGAAAGTAGTTGAATCCCAGGACCACTAGGTCAACGGACTATTTCTTCGGATCAAGGTTCGAATTGAGCTCTTCAGCGGTGACCTTGGAAGGAACACCTTGCTCGGGAACCTCCGCCTTGGCAAGCCACAAACAAGCATTCAAGATTAGCTTGCGAAACGAATCGTTACCCCAATTGTCGTGAAAATGCCCGCCGGTAAACCCAAAACCACGTCCACCATCCGGACGCTCAATCGACCATAACATCGCTTCCGCTCGCCCCTTGTTCGCTTGAATGTGAGGATAGGGCCCAGGTGGGTAAACGTATGGACCATTGCGAACAGCATCTGAAGGCCCCGCAACCAAAATAGGAACAAATTGCCCCTGCGGCGTCGCCGCAGCTTCCGCACCCGGCAAGTCATTCACGAAGCGCATATTGAAATACCACTCGTCCTTGACGCTGAACGGCTCTACACCCCGTGTAATCGGATGCTTGGGCAAGTCATTGAACTCAGGTGACCAGATCGGATTGCAAGAAAACATGTGCTCGTAATGCCCACCTATCCACTTCTTAAACTCCTTGCCCGCTTGGTCCGGAACAATCTCCACCGCGTAATGCATACAACCTATCCCTACACCCTTCGAGGCTAAACGATCGATCATCTGCAAACGTCGTCCCGATTCCTGAACCGCTTCATGCCCCCCACCACCATCCATGTAAAACACAATAGCGTCGGCCTTCTCCAACATCGACTCGTCTTTTGGCCAACCATTGAGCACAAAATCTACCTCGACGTTCAAACCGCTTTCTCGAAGACATCGCGCCAGAATCTGCACACCAGCATTGAACTCATGCATCCGAGGTGGGTGCGAAGGCCGTCCCGCCACCAGCACAATCCGCTTGCGCGCTGTTTCCCCCTGCCCATAGGACTCCCAAGTCGTCCCGGCGACGATGCCCATCACCGCGAAACACACTAACACACCACGTAAAACTCGAATAAACATTAGTCTTATCTGCAATATCAAGGAATCAACTGATCACTGATCGCCATGCTAGCACTTCTAGCTCTCAAGCACCGGAAGGCTGGGGAAAAAATTTACCATTTTCTTCCCTAAGGGGGGCGAGCAGTGACCGAACGTGTCACACCCATAACCCACATTGTACACATCCTCAACGGCAACACTGCGTCGGGGAGCTTGGTCCGCAAAACTACAATCGACTTCGTTGAAAATCGGAAATTTTTACAAATCCTTCCACCGAAACTCTCGCGCCGGACTCCAACGTCCAGAGCAATGTGTTTCGAACAACGAACCGTCGCAGACCACTGCTCCCACCCATCGAGCCGCTGAGCCCCCTGCAGCGATGCGTGTAAGATTCCCGCTCATACGCATCACGAAAACCGCCGGGGGAAACTTGAGTGAATCCCAAAAAATGTCGACAAATTTCAGCCGTAATTCCGCCGTTGGTATCAGACTTGCAAAGTCTGCTAGTTATGGACTTGTTGCTGAAATGCTGTCGCATGCAAAGGGCTAGTGAATCTCGAATTCACGACCACCTTTGTGGGGTTTCAGTACTTTGTGACCCGTTTTATGCACCGTTTGCCCCGAGGGACTGAACATCTCTCTGGGCCATCAAGGAGGAATCTGAAATGCTAGTTTTAAGTCGTCTCGTCGGTGAAAAAATTGTCGTTGGCGAAAACGTTACCATCGTCGTCAGCCGGATCCTGCCCGGGCGTGTGGTCCTCGGTGTACAAGCCCCTCGAAATGTTCTGGTGATGCGTGAAGAACTCCTCGACACAAAGTCCACACACCCTCGCTTCTCCAACCAAGACTCCGAAGCTATCCACCCAGGAACGGATATCTCCCAACGTAGCCCCGAACCAATCGACGAGGAAGTCTTCACCCAAGAACTCGTCATCGAGTTCGACGATGACAAAGTCTCTTCTACCGAAACCACTCCCGTCGCGTCTCGAAAAAAGTCCCCCAGCAATCACAAATCGAATCGAAAGAAATCATCCCTTGAAGCACCGCTCGCTACATCCGAACGGGTCATGCCCCGTCAATCACTGCGGGAATTCGCCAAAGCCCTACTCAAAGCTCCACCCGGCGCAAAAGTAAATTCGAACCAGACCGCCTACGACACAGGTATCAGACAACCAAACAATATGAGCTCAATTGCAAACCAACAAGAACCGCTTTTGCCCCAAGACGAAGCCACAGCTTCTTCTTATCAAAATGCCCAAATTGTCTCCGAGCCCATAGAACGTTGCGCGTAAATGATGGCAAGGCGTCTAACCCGCCCGACGCCAAAGCCTCTTGATCGATTTCTCCACGTTCTTCAGCCATCTTCTTCTCGGTATTCGACCTACCCTGCCAATACCGGGAACATGCAAAGTGCGTGGAGTCCTTCGAACCTCCTCCTCCAAAATACGGAAAGTCCTTTCCGCAACATCAGCCCAAGTCACTCCGCAACCGCGACTCTCCGAAGCCTTGTGACGCAATTCTGTATGGTGATCACACAAATAATCCCACGCTTGAGCAATCTCCAACGGACTCTCCGGATCAACCCAAAGAATCGCCTCAGACCGATCAGCAAAATGCTCTCTTAGAACCGGCAAATCCGATGCGATAATAGGTAATCCACGCTCGATCGCTTCATGAATCGGTAAACCCATACCCTCGGCTCGCGTCGGCATAATCAATCCCAAGGCACCATCCATCAATTCATCCGCCTTCGCATCCTCCACGTAACCCAACGCTTGATAATCCAAACCCATTTGTAACCCACGATCCGAAATGGTTTTGTTCAATCGATTCAGATAGGGATTCGGAGTTACCCCCGCCTTGCCAATTGAGTCCGTACCATAACCACATAAAACCAACGAAGTGTCCCTGCGCTGCCGCTTGCTCATCGCAATCATCAACGCCAAATGATTTTTATGCTCGGATACATTCGCTGGATAAATCATGTATCCCGGACCCGTTCGGCGCTGAACCTCCGTTCCAATTCCGCTCACTCCCAACCCGTCCCTGCCAGAAAACGGCAACACTTTTAAATTCGGGTCGGTCGCAATATGTGGTAACACGGCAACCTTGTTCATCCCTCCCGCGCCGACAATCTCCAAAAACCTCTGCTTGGTGTAATGCGAGGTCACGATCACCTTCGAATACTTCGACACCGTCTCCTTAACCGCTTGCTCCATCGTCTTTAAAAACGTGTCCGTTGAGTGAGCCCCGTAAGCGTCCAGCAAGATCGTATCCTGATACACGCAAACCGTAGGCGTAGAAATCCGCGGAATCGATACGCCATGAGGCCAAACCATGTAAACAATGTCTTGGTTCCCCAGCACCGATTCGATCGGTGCGCCAGTTTCTACCAATACCTGCTTGACCTTCGCGGGAAACTGATCCGAAGTAATCCACTGCCGATAGTCCTTGTGAATCGCAGCGGTAATCTGCGTCACACCGGGATGCCGCCCCAATGCCTCAAGCAATTGAACCAACAACAAGTATCCACCTCCCAACACATAGGTGGGATGCCAAAGCAGAATATTCATTTGCGTTTCCCTATCGCATGCGGAAGAAAATTCTTCTTCCATTCCTCTGTACAATATTCCGACTCAAACGGTTCTAAAATTTTTCGCTGAGCATCCCGAACGGCTTCGCGAAACTTCGTATCACCACGCTGAAGCCTCGCGATTTTCTCACGCGCTTCCTCATAAGTCCTACACATGCCCGGTTGATCAGCCCCACCACACTTCTCTAACAATCCACCCGACATAAAAATCAATGGCATTCCCGCCACAACCGCTTCCAATGGATGATAGTGCAGATGCCGCTCTTCCTGAGAATGGTAAAACATACACGAACAGGTGTTCATCAACTCGTCGTACCGCGCGCGGTCTATGTAACCAAGGATATTAGGATCTTTGGTAATCGGCTCAGTCACTGGACCACCCAAGTCCTGACGCCCACCGATGCAGTAGGGAAATTGCCCTAACTCCTCGACGAACTTCTGATAAATCCGTTTGTAGTAATCGATCTGATCGATGTTTGGACAAACAAAAAATACTCTCTTATCCCCACCCTGCCAACTTCCTGTTTTGCTCGTGATCGACTCAGGCAATGCTAACGGCATGTACAACGATCGCTGCTTCAAGAATGCTTTCTCGTTCTCAATGATCTCTCTATAAGCCGCAGCAAGGTAAATGCGATCCCGCGCGATAAACATCTCTCGCATGATCGTGTTCTTGCTCCGTACACCCGCCAATCGAACCAAGCGTCGATTCAATCCCAACAACCGCTTCTGAACGCGATGCCACCACGGTGAATAACCTTCGCGTAAACTCTCCTCTGGAACCGTATCCGTCGCAGCTTCGTAATCGATCGCCCCTGCATGCCCAAAAGCTCGCATGAAAATCTGTCCACGAAACGACTGCAACATCGAATACAACCCGGGAAAGATGTAAGCACAAATGCAATTCTCAAAATGCCGATTCAAGATGCCCGCGGTCTTCTCTGAGATCGGATCCTCATAGAAATTCAAAGTGTTCAAGTGCGCCAAATCCTCCGCCGGTATGCTTAGCGTACAATCGTATTTGCTCGTTACCGATGCCGTTCGACTATTCGGGCCACGTGGCAAATGCTTCGGTACATACACTTCAAAACCAAGCTCCAATAGCATCGGAACCTCCCACTCCATCAACGTGGTATGGTTCAAGATCCATAGGATTCGTGGCTTGGACTTCAAATTCATGAACGGATATTTACTAATGCTGAATTCTCACGGTGTACCGAGCCCCAGCGGCAAGGCTCTCGCGGCCGACATCGCTCTGCCCGCACGCTTCCAAGAGCCGTTCTAGCAAAACTGACTCAACCAGCTCAAGATGGATTGCCCGAAGCCCCTAAAACTCCCATCTTGCACCCCGACTTTCTAGATACTCCCAAGCCCCCCAACCACCCTTTGAACCACGATAGCAATTTCAAAATCCTCAATAATTGGTACTCGGATTGCTTCGTTGGCAATGCCATGGAACCTCACCCCTTAGAATTGATAGCAATTCTTAGAGCGTTGCACGTTCTTACCTGGAATTTCCCTAAGTTACCCCTCCGAACACTCCAAACCAAAACTCCCCTTTTGTCCTGTCAATCTTTGAGAAAGACCGTCCCATGTTGAGACTCAATCGCTTCCAACTCCGCCGATCGCGAACCCTATTGATCCAACAACTCGAATCCCGCAATCTTATGGCTGGAGATATCGCATCAGGTGAACTACTTATCCAGGTCTCGCCGGGATTCGAACAGTCCGTTGCTGCTCTCTCCGATACTTCAGGTTTCCACGTCTCGAATCGAATCCGATCGACCAGCGTGGAATCCGCGTCTCTGTTGCAGCTTTCTATTCCCGCAAACCAAGACTGGATGACGGTCGCAAAATCCATTCAAGGTCTTCCTGGAATCCTTACCGTCGAGCCAAACTACGTTCTTAAAAATTCCGCCGTCGCAAATGACCCAAGTTACACCAATGGGTCGCACTGGGGCATGTATAGCGATGATCTCCCCACCCAATTCGGTTCGGCTTCTACAACCAATGCATTTGGATCCGGTGCCGAAGAAGCTTGGGGAATGGGTTATACCGGTTCGAATCAAGTCGTTATCGGTGTCATCGACGAAGGCATCGATATCAATCATCCAGACTTAAAACAAAACATCTGGGTCAACCCGAACGAAATCGCGGGGGACGGAATCGACAATGATGCCAATGGATATATCGATGACATCAACGGGTGGGACTTCTTCAATAACGACAACTCCGTGTATGACGGCACAGGAGACGATCACGGCACACACGTCGCCGGTACGATCGGTGCTGTAGGCGGTAACGGAATTGGTGTTGCTGGAGTCAATTGGAACGTAAAGATGATCTCAGCAAAATTCCTCGGTAGTACCGGCGGGACAACTGCCGGGGCAATTCAAGCCATCGATTACCTAACAAAACTTAAAGTGCAACAAGGAGTCAATGTCGTTGCGTTGAGCAACTCTTGGGGAGGTGGTGGTTACTCATCAGCCTTGCATGCAGCTATCATTCGCGCCGCCAATGCAGGGATCCTCTTCGTCGCCGCCGCAGGAAATGCAACTTCTAATAACGACACCACTGCAAACTATCCGTCGAACTACTCGACTCTCGTCGCCGCTACGGGCCAACCCGCCGCTAGCTACGAATCGGTGATTGCGGTGGCGTCCATCACATCCACCGGTGGACTCTCGTCCTTCTCCAACTACGGTGCAACGCAAGTTGATATTGGGGCTCCGGGGTCGAGCATCATCTCAACACTGCCAGGAAACACCTATGGTTCCTACAGTGGAACATCGATGGCCACGCCACACGTCTCTGGTGCGATCGGTTTGGTTGCTTCGGTGCACCCTTCCGCAACCCCTACCAATCTGCGAAATGCAGTCCTGAATACAGCGAAACCAACGACAAGCCTAGCGGGCCGCACTGTTACAGGTGGACGACTCAGTATCCTCGACGCAATACAGTATTCCGATCAACCTCCACCACCCTCCTTGTCCATCACCGGTACAAGTGTCGCTGAGGGTTCCACAAGTGCTAGAAATTCTCTTGTGTATCAACTGTCCCTGAGCGCTCCTGCAACCGAGAACTTCACTGTCAATTACACCACTTCCAATGGCTCCGCTATCGCTGGCTCTGACTACACCTCTGCATCCGGAAGTATTCAGTTCCTAGCAGGGGAAACATCCAAGAGCGTGACAGTCGAAGTCGTCGGAGATAACACCGTGGAAAGCAACGAAACGGTGATAGTATCCCTATCGGGACTTTCCTCCTCAAGCATCCTGCTTGGCACCTCAACCGCTACCGGCACCATACTCAATGATGACTCTACTCAAATCACTATTGATGATGTAACCCTCCCGGAAAATACTGGTAACTTTGTCTTCACAGTTCGCCTCAGTGCTCCGAGCGCCAGCAACGTTTCGGTAAGGTTCGCAACTGCCAACGGCTCCGCAACCGCAGGGCTAACCCGCGACTACATCAGCTTGTCCGGTACGCTGGTTTTCGCCCCAGGTGAAACCTCTCGACAAATCTCCGTCGCCGTTCGCAATGATTCCACAAGAGAACCTGATGAACGATTTTTCGTGAATCTTTCTCGAAGTTCCGGTGCTACCATCGCGGACTCTCAAGGGATCGGCACCATCGTTAATGACGATGGTATTGCTCCCGCGAACAGTTTCTCTCTAATAGATCTCTCCGGTTGGGCACAGATGGATTGGCTAGAATCTATCGCTATGGATGTCACTCGCCGGCGATTAAGATTGTGGTAACGCCATCAAAACACACTTGACGAGACAGCTAATTGACCATCGCCATTTTTGAATACCTTTGTTCCAGTGGGTTGTTTCAATCGAATGCAGACGACCCGATGGCCAATGGCCTACTCGACGAAGGTGCGGCGATGCTCCTCTCGTTGTGCAGTGACTTTGTCGCTTCGGGACACCATGTTCTCTCCGCGATCGAACCGTCGATCGCGGCCGATCTTCAAGCGAGAAACGTCCTTACTTCATTCTCAGGCGCTGAGTTTGTCCCTGCTGAACCTCAACGGCCAACGAAAGTGGGTGACGACACAGCGGAAACACTTGCATCGATTGCGAAGCGTTGGACTGATATTTCGAAGGGATGCGATGCCGTTATCGTTATCGCACCTGAAATCGATGATATCCTGCATCAAGTCGTTCAACGCATGCGGCAATCCGACTGCCCCATCGTAGCACCCGACTCTCTTTTTCTCGATGTTGCGAATGATAAATGGAAGACAGCGAACCACCTGAAACAATCCACTTTGCCATGCGTCCCAACTTGGCTTGCCAGCCACTGGCTCGAACAGTTCCATCTCCATTCACTAAACATCGAATTCTCTTGTCACTTCCCCATCGAAGGCTGGGTTCTCAAAAGAAGATTTGGTGCCGGCAGCACGGATATGCAGCGGTTTACCGATGCGGACTGCTTGGTAGAAAAACTGGAATTCTATTCTAGTGAATCCCTCTCCCAGAACTCAGAAAATCGTCTGCACGATCTAAGTCAGTGGATCATCCAACCCTGGATCCTCGGCACCCCTTGTAGTATGGCGATGATCGCCAGTCCCAAGCACCTATTGCAAGTTCTCGGTGCGATGCAGCAGCACTTCTCCCCCGACGGTGCCTTCTGCGGAGGTGAAGGGCCACTGAACATCCCCGATTCCAAACTCTCCGAATTCGCTCACAAACTCCTGAAGTCTATTCCAGGAACCCCAATTGGTTGGATCGGTATCGATTTCCTCCAAACTACCGGCAACGACTGGCTTCCCTTAGAAATAAATGCTCGACTTACTTCCAGCTACCTGGGCTACCGGCAACTTTTTGGACCGGGTCTAGCCCCCGCCATCACCGGCCACCCTTTGCCGAAAACCTTCCATACAAATACTCCTCGTCTTCGCTTCTCGGTAAGCGATTTCCGTGGATAATAAAGACAACTGATTGGCTTCAGTTCCCTCCTTCACACTACCCTTGCTATCGATGTGACTCGCACCCGAGGACTTTCTCGATGACGGCTTCTATTTCACTTCGCAGTTCACGCGCATACCTTCGCTCGATGCACCAATTGCTTCGACGCATTCCCACCCTACTCGCACTGCTAATCCCAACCGTTTGCAATCAATCGATTGCGCAGACAATCGATTTCCGAACGCAGATTCAACCGATTCTTTCCGAACATTGCTCCCAATGCCACGGTGTCGATGAAGAAACCCGCGAAGGTGGTTTGCGATTGGATCTCAGAGACGCAGCATTGGCGGGAGGCGAGTCGGGGCAACCTGCAATCGTCGCAGGCAAGGCGTCCCAGAGCGCCATGATGCATCGAGTACTCTCATCCGATCCCGATGTTCTCATGCCTCCACCAAACCTCCAAAAACCACTCTCGAAGCAACAGATCGAATTGCTCTCCCAATGGATTGACCAAGGTGCCCCCTTCGCAAAACATTGGGCTTTCGAACCACCCACTCGCCCCAGCACTGAAGGAACTCAATCCATCGATGCGATGGTCTTTAATACCTTAGCAAGCAAGAACTGGGCGACCGCCGGACCGGCGAAGTCGTGGGAACTGTGCCGACGTATCTATCTGGACCTCATCGGTATCCCACCATCCCCTGAGCAACTTGCTCAATTCGAGATCGATGGCGTCGAAGCAACCGTCGATCACCTCCTTGCCGACACACGTTTTGCAGAAAAGTGGGCTCGCCCATGGCTCGATGTCGCTCGGTACTCAGATACCAATGGCTACGAAAAAGATCTGCAACGCGATCAATGGGCTTGGAGAGACTGGGTAATCGACGCTCTGCAAAACGACATGCCCTACGATCAGTTTATCCTTGAACAAATTGCAGGTGATCTCCTGCCCAATGCCACCCAAGAACAAATCATTGCCACGGGCTTTCTCCGCAATAGCATGATCAACGAAGAAGGTGCCATTATCCCCGAACAATTCCGTATGGTTGAAATGTTTGACCGCATGGACTGTATCGGAAAAGCCGTCTTGGGAATGTCGATCCAATGCGCTCAATGCCATACGCATAAATTCGATCCTATCACCCATGATGAGTACTACGGAATGTTCGCGTTCCTGAACAACACTTACGAGTCGCGATCATGGGTATACGCTCCTGAACAACTCCAAACCATTCGTGAGATCCGAGATGAAATTCAAAAATCGATCGAATCCTACAAAGCTGTAAACCCCGAGTGGACCACAGAAATCCAAAGCTGGAAGAATCAAGTCCTCAGTACTCGCCCCACTTGGAAACCCCTGCGAGCAGAACTCCTAGAAACCGTCAGCGGATTAAACCACCCAGTGCAAGAAGACGACGCTTCTATGCTTATGCTTGGTCATACTAGCAATGACGTCTTTATGACCGCCCCCGCAACGCTCGAAAAGATCACTGCGATTCAATTCGAACTGCTCACGCACGGCGAACTCCCCTTCCGCGGCCCTGGACGAAACGGCGTGGGACTTTGGGACCTCCGCGAAGTCGAACTCTTTGTTCAAAAACCAGGTAGCACAGACTGGGAAAAGAAGAAATTCTCTACTGCGACCGCCGATTACAGCGATCCAGATCAGAAGTCAGCAGACGGTAAAAATGCTTCCGGACCAGTCTCCTACTTAATCGATGGAAAAGACGAAACCACTTGGAAGGCTGACCGCGGCCTGGGACGCAGAAACCAATCCTCCGTCGCTGTCCTTGTGCTCGAAACTCCACTAGAAAACCTTGCCGACCACAAACTCAAAATCGTTTGGCGACAAGGAGACATGGTCGGATGCTGCCGAATCAGCATCACCGACTCCCCGAACCCCACCGCACCTCCTATTCCTCATGACGCAGTTCTAGCAATGCTAGATCCTGATCAATCCGCCCCCAATCAAAACTTGCTTCTCGCTTGGCTCTCAACTCGTGAGGATGCAAAAGACCAAATCACAGCAATTGAAAATCAATGGAAGCGATTCCCAAATGCTAAAACCAGTGTCCTGCATCTAACCGAACGCGACGCCAAGAAATCCCGAACAACCTATACGCTCGTACGAGGAAACTGGGATCAACCCGATCGTCCCACGGAACCAAAACTTATCTCGAGCTTCCATCCTGAAGAACCAGCTGAAGCACCCGCAAGGCTTCGCCTTGCTCGTTGGCTAGTGGATAAAAGAAATCCACTCACCGCACGAGTTGCTGTGAACCGAGTTTGGCAGGAAATATTCGGCGAAGGTCTAGTCGAGACCGCCGAAGACTTCGGCACGCGAGCCCCTGTACCCGAATACCAGAACATCCTCGATCTGCTCGCCGTCGACTTGATGGAGTCCCAATGGAGTATCAAGAAACTGATCCGCACCATCGTTCTGAGCAAGTCCTATCAACGTACATCCAACGCTACGCCATCTATGTTGGAAGTCGATCCAAAGAATCGCTGGCTCACCCGCGGCCAACGCTTCCGATGCGATGCTGAAATTGTCCGAGATGTGGCTATGAGTATCTCAGGTCTTCTTCATCAAAAAGTAGGCGGTCCAAGCGTCATTCCACCAGTCCCACAAAACGTCCTCGACTACAACTACACCTACCCCGGATACTGGAAACCGGCAGAAGGTCCCGAACGCTATCGGCGAGCTATCTACATGTTCAGAAAGCGATCAATGCCTGACCCCGTTCTCAGTACCCTCGATGCCCCCAACGCGGACGCGGCATGTGCAAGACGCATTCGCTCCAATACCCCATTGGCCGCTCTCACAGGATTGAACGAACCGATCTTCGTAGAAGCAGCACGCGGATTTGCCCTGCGAATTCTAAGAGAATCACCAAAAGCAAATGCAAACACCCCTTCGAGCGATGGTTTGGAAGACGCCCGGATCGATCGAGCATTCCTCTTGGCTATGTCTCGACCCGCAACGCCTCAAGAGAAATCTGCATTAAAAGAATTCCTTGCGACTCAAAGGATTCGCATCGCACAAGGATGGGTTAACCCGCGGGAGATTCTCACCGGTGATCCCGGAAAGCTCGCCGATCTACCCCAAGGTGTAACGCCTCAAGATGCGGCCGCTTGGACTCTCGCTGCCCGTGTCGTACTCAACCTCGACGAGACAATCAACAAACAATAGCGCAGCAGATGGAAGTTGCAACGAATCAAAAGTAGATCGAACGAACAAACTCGCTCGATCTACCGCATTGTGCGCTACACAGGTCTAACGCGGTTCCCCTTCCACCCAATCTCCCAAACCGACCCGATAAACCCCCTCGCTGTTCGCTTGCCCTCGCGCCATGATCGGTGTGTTGTAAACGGTCTGAACGTTTCCCATCGCATCGACTGCGATCAATCCCCCCGAATCAACTGGCAACGTCTTCTCTATCGCAAACCTTGAAGCGGTCTCTAAACTCTCTCCTAAATACTCCATGCGTGAAGAGACGGCTGACGCGATATGATTGCGAATGAATAACTCTCCAACACCCGTGCAACTGATCGCACAAGTCTTGTTATTGGCATAAGTCCCCGCACCGATGATCGGCGTGTCTCCAATTCGCCCATATTTCTTCCCCAACAATCCTCCCGTACTCGTAGCCGCCGCGAGGTTCCCTTCTTTATCCATCACAACGCATCCCACGGTCCCGAGGTAAAACAAACGATCTTCGCCACGATCGTGGTCGTGCCGCGATGTTGATTGTTTCTTCGCCTCCTGCTTCTTCTTCCATTCACGCCAGCTCTCCATCTGCTCCTGCGTCTTGAAGTACTCTCCTGTTTCTGTTGGCAGTCCCAACTGCACGCCAAACGCGTCCGCTTCTTCTCCAACAAGAAAAACATGAGGCGTCTTGTCTCTTACCGCTCTTGCCAAAGAAATTGGATTCCTGGACTTCCTCACATTGGCAACGGCACCACAGGAAAGATCCTGTCCGTCCATCAGACTCGCATCGAGTGAATACTCACCGATTTCGTTGAGTACAGCGCCACGTCCTGCATTGAAATTAGGATCATCCTCCAATACCCGAACCACCGCCTCGGCCACATCCAACGCACTTTTGGATGCCTCTAACATCGCCTTTCCTTGACTCAAAGCACGTTGCAAACCCTCAATACGCACTTTACGCTGCGCTGGAGTCCAACGATCAAGATCGCCACCAGCCCCTCCATGAATCGCGATACTCCAGCGATCTTTTAATGATGCTGAGACAGGCAACTGCTTTGCGTTCGGCTGATTGGACATAGATCCCGTTAAATTGTTAGATGGTGATTGGAACTTACTAGCGGTCAACAGATCGACTCGGCTAACCGATACATCGCTTTGAAAATTCTGCTCATTGAACGGGACTTGCCCCATACTTGCTCCCCCCAAAGTCAAAGGAAGAACAAAAACGATATAGTGCCATAGCCGACTCGCAATCTTCATGTTGCATACTCTTCGATTAAATGGATTATTCCTGATCGGACTTCTTGGCTTGCTCAATCGCTTGTTGACGAGCTATCTCAAACTCATCTCCAGGCTTCCAAGTCTGCATGGCTGGTGAATCGGCAGCAACTAACCCAACTTCGGTAAGTAATTGAATGTCTTCGATAGCCCCTGCAAGATCCCACGAAGGGTCATACTCGTCCGAACGTTGATGATAGTGCTTGTCCGTCCACTTTTGTAGCTGCGCTTTGCCCCATCCCTCCGGTTGATTGCGAACCGCATGACCACTGTGCAAGTAAACCGCTGGAACCCCGACCTTCGCAAGCGAAAACTGATCGGATCGGTAGTAAAAACCCTTGCTTGGCTCAAGATCACCGACCACCACCCGACCTTGCTTGCTCGCCGCACTTTGAACAAGCTGATCCAAAGAGCTTTTTCCCAAACCAATTACCTGTACGTCTTGGGTCGCCCCCAAAAAATTGATCCCGTCGATGTTGATCAACGCGGATAGCTTGCCATTGGGGATTGGAGGATGCTCCGCAAGATATTTCGACCCTAACAACCCTTGCTCCTCCGCTCCAACCGCAGCAAACAATATCGATCGCTTCGGCTGATACCCGGAAGTTGCAATCGCCCGAAGTATCGTCAACAAAGCTGCCGTCCCAGATGCATTATCAATCGCTCCATTGTAAATATTGTCTCCTCGCTCATCGCGATCCGCCGCCATTCCAATGTGATCATGGTGTGCCATGAATACCACATATTCCTGGGCAAGTTTTGGATCGGATCCAGGTAACACCCCTAAAATATTCGCCGTCACGCGTTCCCGCGCAGAACATTCGATCTGCGTGGATAACCTTAGACCTAACGGCACAGGCTTGAAGTCCCTGCGATTGGCTTGCTTGCGCAACGCATCAAGTTGCAAACCCGCTGACTGAAACAACCTTCGAGTCGCCGTCTCGCTCATCCATCCCTTCATCTCCAATCGCGGGCCCGCAGAATCTTTCAGTTCGAACTCTTCTCCTGTCCAAGACGTCTGAATCACCGTAAACGGATAGCCAGCAGATGCATCCGTGTGAATGATGATCGCTCCAGCCGCCCCCTGCCTCGCCGCGCTCTCGTACTTGTAATCCCACCGCCCGTAATACAGTCGGCGCGATCCACCAAACAAATCCGGATCATCCTCCGGATCGTTGTTCATCATGACTAAGATCTTGCCTCGAAGATCCATCCCTTTGCAATCATCCCATTTGTACTCCGGAGCCTGTATGCCATATCCGACAAAAACCAATTCCGCGTCCTTCAACTCAACCGTCGGCTCTGGCTTCCCAGCCACCGCGATGTAATCATCAAAGTACTTAAACTCGGCTTGCGCCCCATCCCCACCGCTAACTATCCACGACTTCTCCGGTGTACTGGTTAACCCTAACATCGGAAACACCTGACGGTAAGATCCAACCGCCGGTACCACCTCTAAACCGTTGGCCTGGAACTGAGTCTCTAAATACAACTGCGTAATTGCATCCCCTTGGCTCGCCGGTCCTCGCCCCTCAAGTAGATCGTCCGAAAGAAATCGAATATGACCTCGCAACGTCGACTCCTGAATCTTCGACTGCACGTCCGAAACACCCTGCCCCATCCCTGCTTGGGCCGAAACAAACAGCATTCCAATCCCTAAGCGGCGCAAAGAAGGGACACAAAATCTAACAACGCGTTTCCCCAAGGATTTACCACTCCGGACCACAAAACCTAAAAATGCAAAATCGCGATTCACAACGTGGACATTTACCATGGGATCACCCTCGAAAACTCCAAAACACAGAATGCCCTGAGACTATGCCAGTGTAACTAGGGATGCAAGGTACCCCCAAGGAAATCGAAGTTGCCAAAACCTCGCTCTGTTTCCCCCCAGCCGGATACAATGACCTGACGGAGTTCCGCCTGATTTCCCAAGCTTTGCGAAACGTGTTCAACCTACCAACGCTTCCGATGGCTCCGTTTCTCCAACATTCTCAAGCCCTCCATCTTAGGTTATATGGCAACCAACACCGAAAAAATTGAGGTCGAAGTTCACGGTATGACCTGCGCGGCGTGCGTCGGAAGGGTGGAAAGAACTCTGAAATCCCTCCCCGACGTCTTGGACGCCACCGTCAATCTGGCAACCGAACACGCAAGCGTCCAAGTTCCATCCAACGCCCCGAACATAGCTGCACAAATCGTTCAAGCAATCGAACAAGTCGGCTACAGAGCAAGATTGATATCGCAAAGTCTACCTGAGCCTGAATTCGATAATGACAGACCAGCTCTTTCCTCAACCTCCTCCCCATACGGCGAATCAAACGAACTGAAGAAACTTCGCCGAGACTGGTTAATCTCACTCGTCTTTGCACTACCGATCTTCGTCCTGTCCATGGGACCGATGCTTTACTCCCCTTGGATGCAGTCCATGATGCAAGCAATGAGCATGGAGCGTTGGAACATGCTCCTCTGGGCGTTGGCAACGCCGGTCCAATTCGGCCCCGGCTGGCGTTTTTATCGCAATGCTTACTACAGCCTAAAGTCATGGTCTCCCGACATGAACCTTCTCGTTGCGCTCGGCACGTCCGCTGCCTACTTCTTCAGCTCCCTGATAACTTTCTTCCCGAACGCACTCGATAACCACTCCCTTCATGTCACCTTTGAATCCTCTGCCGTTGTCATCTGCTTAGTACTCCTCGGAAAACTGCTCGAATCCCGCTCGAAACAAACCACCAAGGATGCCATTACATCCCTAGCCCGCTTGCAACCCACAACCGCTCTTCGACTCAGTCCCTCGGTCATCGCAACGACAACCGAGCCGAGCCCGTTGGAAGCCGTTTCCATAGAAGAAATCCCCGTTAACGAATTGAGAATCGGAGACTTAGTCGAAATTCGTGAAGGTCAATCGGTCCCAATCGATGGAGTCATACAATCCGGACATAGCTATCTCGATGAAAGCATGGTTACCGGCGAACCCATTCCAAAAGAAAAAGGGGTCGGTGATCCGCTTATCGGAGGAACTCTCAATGGCAACGGTCGTCTGACAATGCGAGTTTCCGCCATCGGCGCAGAAACATTTTTAGCCCGTATCACTTCACTTGTCGCACAGGCACAATCAGATAAACCACCCATTCAATCGACCCTCGATCAAATCATCCGATATTTTGCACCGACAGTCGTAGCTCTCGCGGTGCTGACAGCCATCGGTTGGCTGTTGTTTAGTAACGAGAATCAACTCAGCAATGCATTGATCCACTCCGTTGCCGTACTCGTCGTGGCATGCCCTTGCGCGTTGGGACTGGCAACTCCAATGAGTATGATGGTCGGCTCCGGCAGAGGGGCCGAACTTGGTATCCTCTTCCGCTCCCAAGAAACGATTCAGAAACTCGCTAGCGTCAGTACTCTCGTCTTGGACAAGACAGGAACCCTCACCGCTGGAAAACCAAACTTTCAAGGTGCTTGGATTCTCCCAGATACTCCCGGCTCAATTACCGAAAACAATCTACTCGAACTCGCAGCCCTAGCGGCACGCAGCTCTAGCCATCCCATTGCTCTAGCAATCCGAGAAGGAGCGAAATCTCTCAAACCTAAAGGGCTGGTCATGGAGAGCCAAGCTGTCCCGGGCCGCGGTGTACAAATTCGTTTAAGCGACCTGCGGCGACTCTATTTCGGTTCCTACCCCTGGATGCAGCAACTTGGACTTACGTCGACCTCCTCCGATGCTCTCGAAAAAGAACTGGCAACGAAGGGATTTAGCCTAAGTTGGCTCGCAGTAAATAATTCACTCGTCGGCGCTCTCGGTGTACTCGATCCGATCAAAGAAGAAAGCGTTGGTTGCATTGAATCCCTCAAAGAACTCGGCATCCACTGCGAACTCCTTTCCGGTGATCACCCGCAAGCTGTCTCCAATGTCGCCAAAGCGCTGAAGATCGATTCCTGGCAAGGCGGACAGATGCCCCAAGACAAAGCCAAACGAGTCGATGCACTTCGAGCTAAGGGAAACTCCGTCGCATTCGTCGGGGACGGCATCAATGACGCGCCGGCCCTCGCTGCTGCCGACGTTGGAATCGCTATGGGTAGCGGTACCGAAATTGCGATGAACACTGCCGATGTTGTTCTTGCGAATAGCTACACCCGAAAAATTCCAGAAGCAATAGCTCTCGCAAGAGCCGTCATGCGAAACATCTACCAGAATATCTTCTGGGCATTCGCGTACAACTTGATCCTGCTTCCACTCGCCGCCGGCTGGCTGTCCCCTTGGACAACATGGGCGTTCACCCCCATGATGGCTGCGCTCGCAATGAGCTTCTCAAGCATCTTGGTTGTGGGAAACGCCCTTAGGTTGCGTCGATTTAAACTCTAAGTCGATGCAGGAGCACCTTAGAGATAACGGTCCAACATGCGGTCAAAAGCTTTTTCAAGCATCTCGTCGGTGTCATACTTGCCCGACGCAATTGCTTCACGCATTTGAGCTACTTTTTCCGCGCGGAATCCACCCGCTGCACCCGACTGCGACACCTCGAGCGCCTCTGCCGACAACTCCAGCTGATCGACTGGCTCTTGAATCGACCCAGCCGAAGCCGCGTTCTGCGATTCTGCCGCAGAGGCTGCCTTCGCCGTCGAACGAACCGCATCGACTCCCGACACTGAAAACTGATTCGAAATGTGCATCTTCAAGATCTCCCGTGAAATACTTCGTGGATTGGACTGCTAACAATCGCTCGCAGGTGCCTCAGTCATGCTGAAGTCTTCCCGTAAATTCTTCGCAGTCCATGTCGCAGAGAAAGATCCATACAGGCCAAGCCTTTCGGGTCGGGGCGACTTTGCAAAGAGACGACGCTTTTTGCGAGCGTCTCGGTGCATCGGCCACTTCTCTCCAACAATCCAACGAATTTGGTCTCCTACCGTTTATACCGATGATGCGGGTCATAAGGCTGCTTGCTCTTTTTGGCACTCAACCCCTAACCTCGCAACGAACGTTCCTCAATTGCAAGCAGCGTACCAAAAACAATTTCTTGGTCACAAAACTACTGACAACATAGGCAAGTCCCGGAATTCGACTCCGATCCTGTCTGACACCCTTATACCGAAAACCCCACGATCGATGCAAGCTCTCTAAGTTAACATTCTTGAACCCAAAAACAGATTGAACCATAAGCCAAAAGTGTCAATTCGATCCAAGCATTCTCAAATCGAAACGCTAGCACTGAATCGTCCAAGTGCGATGCTCCGTTTCCTGCTCATTCACAGAGAGCTTTTTACAACGAACCTTACAATCGAATTCAAAAAAATCGAAAATCCTACAAATCGATGTTGACCTTCTGAACCTGTTTTTCGTACCCTCTGCTCCGACGTTGGAACCTGAGGCGACGGATCGCCCACTTCAACAGCCCGCTCTTTGATAATTCGATCGAACTAGGTCAGCAGTTCTCTGCCTCACCTCCTTCCCAGGACGTTTTCAGAAGTTGGCACATGGATGTGCCCCCTTCTGATGACGAGATTCTCAATCGCTGTCGAACCCGGTTCGACTCCGGAGAATTCGGTGGTCGCAGAGCTACTTGGACTCGCGAGACGAACGGATTTGTACTCGCGGTCCTTCGCTGCCCCAGTGCAATGAGTCACAGCAATCCTTTGGCTCCCGGAACAGTAGCTCGTAGTCCTCCGTCCCCCCTGGGACTCGTTCACATCCGGGAGCCTTTTTTTTTTGCAAATCCGTCAGGCGTTCGCAACTGGCCGCAATCGTACTTCCGACCTAGTCGTACTCGCTCCCCGCTACCGCAACGACCAGAATTCGATTTCCAAGCCGCGCTAACATCACCGATGCGACCAATTCAGCCTATAGTATGTGGATCGCGGAACCCCGTACTCCATTCCACCTGAATCTACATCTCATGAACGGCTTACTAACCGAATTGCTGCCACTTCGCAAGTTCATCATCGTCGTTCTACTTCTGCATCTCTGTTGCTCGCTCCCCCTGAAAATCAGCTGCGGGCAACAAGACACCAATATCCCTCCTCCCACCAAAGTCGAACTCTTTGCGCCCGGCCAAGCCGGCATTGCCCTCTACCGCATACCAGGCATCGTTCGTACTGAGAAGGGAACACTACTGGCGTATTGCGAAGCCCGACGAAACAACGGTGCAGACTGGGGAGAGATCGAAATACACATGCGACGCTCCCGAGATGATGGGAAGACTTGGGAACCCGCTATCCAAATTGCACACTACGGCCCAAGGATCGAAGGGAACCCCAAAGCTAAAGATCCAAATTCAGGTGCTAACGAACAAACTGTCAACAACCCAGTGGCCATCGTCGACCGAACTACCGGTGCAATCGAGTTCCTCTACTGCGTAAACTACGCCCACTGCTTCTCCTTGCGCAGCCTCGACGACGGAAAAACTTGGTCAACACCCGTGGAAATTACCAAAACTTTTGAACCCTTCAGAAAGCACTACGACTGGAAAGTCATCGCGACTGGACCTGGACACGGAATCCAACTTCGAAACGGACGACTCATCGTTCCAATCTGGCTCGCTTACGGTAAACCTGGAGACCATGCCCCATCAGCAAGCGCTACGATCTATTCCGATGACCACGGAAAAACATGGATAGCGGGAGATCTCGTAGTACCCAACTCCCAACCCTTCGGAAATCCAAATGAATCGATCGCAGCGGAACTCTCCACCGGCGAAGTAATGATGATCAGCCGTAACGTTTCAATTCCAAATCGCAAAATCGTAACGCGAAGTCCCGACGGCGCTACAAACTGGAGCACTCCCTTCTTCCACACCGAACTCTACGAACCGATCTGTATGGCAAGTTTGATCGCACTTCAAAACTCACCGGGTACTCTTGTCTTCTCCCACCCCTATCGAGTTGAAAAAGATAACGAAGGTCGAGAAAAACCAAATACTCGCGGCAAACGAGAAAATCTGACCGTACGCCACAGTCTCGATAACGGAAAGACTTGGCCCCACTCCCGCGTCCTAGATGCAGGGAAAGCTGCATATTCAGACCTTGTCGAATTGCCAAACCAGAAAATTGGTTGTTTTTATGAGGGAGAACGATCCCTGTGGTTCGCTTCCTTTCATCAGTCCTGGATCGCTTCCGAACAAGCCCCGAAGCTTGACGATCCAAGATGATACTGAGCGTAGCGATTCCCAATTCCTCACGCTCATCATGCTTTAAGCCCTTGAAAGAAAACCAACTCATGCGCCGAAAAGAAGCCTGGGAGTTACTCGATGCAAGTTACTCCGAATCGCTCGGAAAAATCGTCCTAAAGACGATCGCTGGCTTGTTTGAACGCTCCAATCGCGATCAACTCAAGCGATTGATGGATACACTTCAACTTCGCCGTTACTCGCGTGGTTCAGTCCTGTGTTCCGAAGGAGAAACCGCCAAAGAACTCTACGTCTTGTGCAGCGGAAGCTGCGGCGTGTACACCCAAGAAGCCGACGGACAACTACGCCTTCTCGAAGCCGTCGACCAAGTAGGTGCTCTCCTCGGTGAACAAGTCTTTCGACAAGACCGCCGTTTTCGTAACGCCACCATCCTGACGTTCGAAGAATGCCATATCGGTGCTCTCTCCGGTGAACAGTTTCGCGAACTCCTCAACAAAGACCCATCCGCCAACCAAACTCTCGCTATCCTCGCCTCCCAATACGCAAGAAACAAACTAGTCGCACTCGCAGAAGAAATCGACGAAGCTCGACTTCTTCAAGCCAACGACCCGTCCAAGGTTCGGCAACATCCCGCAGGCACTCCCCTCTACTCAATCGGGGAACCAGCTTCCTCAGCCTATTTCCTCCTCTCCGGAAGCGTAAGCCTCTTTCGCGCAGGCTCTACCTACTCACATGAAACAATCAGAGCTGGGTTTATCCTCGGTGCAAATGATGTCATGGCATGCACCCCAAGATCCGAAACTGCTGTCAGCGCTAGCGATATCGAAGTCCTCGAGATCGATGCCGAGCAATTAAAAGGGTACGCAGACCGAAAAGGACTCGCTGGGACTATCCTTACCGTTCTCGAATCCGCACACGAACTACCCGAATTCGGTACCGTCTATCGTAGCATCGCTCAAGTCGACGGCGATCCTTGCTTGATCAGCGATTACCGTCTGCTCAACGGCTCGAGAGTACGAGTCCGAATGCTCCCCAAAAAATCCCAAATCGAAGTAGCTAACCAATCTGCCGTCAACCAAGCTAACACACTCGTGTCCTCCGATGGCAAAACAGTTCTGCTCATCTCCGCAAACAACGAGCTCGTAGGTCTGCGAAGTCCCTCCGATTGGAACGGACTCGGAAATGCCATGGGGCTGATCCTTCGAAATGGAAAACTCAACGAACTCCAAAAACGAGCCTTCAGCTCCACCGGACAAATCCTTGTCGAAGCCCCCAGCTTGCGCACCTCTTCAAGTGCAGAAGTCATCTGCGCTTGCACCAACGCGACTTGCTCGTCTCTCTCGCAAGCCGCTAAACGCGCTCAAACTATCGACGACCTAACCAAACTTACCGGTGCAGGCGGCGTCTGCGGCGGTTGCAAAGGTCGATTGTCGATGTTCTTCGGAAAGCAAGATGTATTCCTATGCAGACTCAAGAAAGCCCCCTTGGCTAACGGCTCCTTTAGAGCAATCTTAGAACTTCTCGACCAACCACAACTCCCTCAAGCAAAAGTTGGGCAGTTTATCCGTATCGAAGCTCTCATCGATGGTACATGGGTCGGACGCCCCTACACCTTGACCAACTGCCAAGAACACGAATACGAAATCGGCGTAAAAATCGAAGAAGGTGGATACTTCTCCAACTGGCTCGTCGATGCACCCGATGGCACTCTCTTGCGAGTCTTCTCCCCCGAAGGAGATATATGCCCCAGTCCAGCAAGCAACCTTCCCCTTGTCTACGTTGTCGCTGGCATTGGGGTCACTCCTGCGATCGCAGCAACCAGACGCTTGGTCGATCTGCGAAACATGGAGATCCTCTATTGCTATCGCAACGAACCCTCAGCAGCATACCTTCAAGAATTACGCGATCTTGCGAAGAACCATAAAATACAACTCGCAGAATTCTGCTCAGAACAATCCAATCGAATCACACCAGACCTACTCCGCGAAACGATCTCAAACATCGGACCTTGTGAAGTAATCATCTGTGGTCCAGGAGACTTCAATCAGTCCTGCGGCAATGCACTAAAAGGACTCGACCAAGTACGCGTGCTCTACGATAGCTTCTTGCATGCTCAACGCGGTCACGGAAGCGGCAATACACCTGGATCTTGGCGCCGTAAGAATTTCACCCCCAAATGCCCACTAGAGAATCAAGTCCTCGTTTCAACGAAACTCGAGCCGCTCGAACAAGCCATCGAATTCCTCAAAGAATTTCACACCGAGTATCCTCAATTCGGAAACCTCAACGAACGAATCGAAACCGTCACGCAGCAACTTCATGAAGATGGCCTCTGGCATAAAACCCCCGAAGAACTCGGCTTCGCAGCAAAACTCGCCTGGCGAAACGCCTCACGATGCGTCGGACGACTCTACTGGAAAGGTCTCCACCTGCGCGATTGCCGTAACTTGAACAATCTCGATGAAATTGCCCAAGCCCTCTTCGAACATCTCCGTTTCGCTTGGAACGGTGGCGATCTACGCCCCGCCATCTCCGTCTTTTCTCCAGGCTCCCGAACCCGCCCGTGCCCCCGCATCTGGAACCCACAACTGTTGCGCTACGCGGGCATCCGCCTGCGCTCCGGAAAACAAATAGGAGACCCCGCGCAAAACGCCCTTACCCAGAAAATCATGGAACTCGGCTGGGAACCCCAAGGAACCCAATTCGACCTGCTACCGATCGTCCTGCAATATCCCGACTCTCCCCCAAAACTCTACGAACTTCCAGAAGACTGCCGACGTCAAGTCCCCATCACCCACCCACAACATCCTTGGCTCGCACGACGTGGACTCAAGTGGTACGCAATTCCCGCCGTCAGCGATATGGCCCTCGACGCAGGTGGCATGCTCTACCGATTTGCTCCCTTCAACGGTTGGTACCTCGACTGCGAAATCGCCGCAAGAAACCTAACTGACACCAACCGATACAACCTCCTCCCAGAAATCGCCGAAGCAATGGGACTCGATATCTCTAACGACCGAAACCTGTGGCGCGATAAAGCAATGCTCATGCTCCACGAAGCCGTCCTACACTCCTTTGATCAAACGAGCGTCAAAATGGCTGATCACCACAACGTCTGCCATGAATTCATCGAATTCTGTCGCAATGAACAAAATGCAGGACGCGAACCATACGGTAAATGGATGTGGCTCGTCCCACCATTCTCATCCTCCGCCACCGCCCTCTACCAAGAACCGTTCCGAGACGTCGCAATCAAACCCACTTATCGCTATCAAAAAGCCTTTTGGGAACCCATTTCCCAACGTTAGCCCAAGCAGCACTGCGAAAGCCCCCGCTCCCCCCATTCCCTGAAATTCTGCTATTTACCCAGCTTGTCTCCCTGTGCTATGGTACCTATTCAACCGGCCCGGGATCGCATCCGCACTCCCTCGCCGAAAACGTTGCTGATTGGCAAGAAGGATTCTTGGCAAGAAGGATTCACGGAGGAGTCTAAGCCATGCATTTGGTTCGTCTGGATATCGACAAGAAAAACGCTGCTTCGCAATACCATGTCGCCCCCCTGGGCGCTGGCCTCAATGCGATCTATTCACCCCTCGTGGCCAACAGCACTCTGCTGACCCGATTCACAAAAAGCCTACTCTTCCGCGGTCAAACCCTAGGGGAATTCGATGATTCCGAATTCGCCTCCATCGATGGATCCTTGACCTGGGTTGACGCCTCTGGACACCTGAGGATGCTCGATTGCGCAGGAGGAAAACCTCTCCTCGCTCAGCTGACCTCAACCCTGCAACCCGCCCATTCCCCACACAACAACACGGGAATAAACTCCCTCCCACCCGCTGCACAAGCCTACACATTCCAAAACGATGACGAACGCATTCGCGGTATCGGGAACATGTTCTGGGAAGGCCAAGGTGATGACCATCGCTGGGATGAACTCCGCGCTGATCTCCTTTCGATGATCTTCTGCTCACCACTTGGATCCACATCCCCTGAGAAACTCTGGTGGTCCGCTAGCAAACTCGGTGTCCATTGCACCGCACGTCGCGAACTCGATGAAGGCTACAAACAACTCAAGGAAGAAGAAGCATCGCTACTCGTACGTTTGCGTGAATCAGATCCAGTGGATCACGACCGAACTTGGTGGCTCTGCGAACGCGATCGACTCCGCACCGATCTTCAACATATCCTCGTTAACAACCAACTTCTCAATACACCTGCTACCAACCAAACACCTGCCTCTGTCGAGCGCGAAACGCCTGAGCCATCACCACAAACCAATGCCCGAAATAACCCTTGGGATTACTCTCAACTCAGCGAACAACTCGCGCACGCCGAGCTGATGATCGAGCGATGGAACCAACGAGCTCAAACTCACCAACGATTGGCGCAAGTCCAATCCTTGCTACAAACAAGATCCCCCTACCGCAGAACCTCCAGCGGCTCCCTCATCCCAACCGCAGAACGTTTCCTCAGTGAACTCACCTCCGGTGCAGTCAGACAACTGCCAGCTTGGGCAATGGAAGCCTCCTACCTCCAAGCCGAGTCGATCAACGCCGGATTACGCTTCGATTCCATCGATTCGCAATTACCCCCAGCACACACGCGTCAACGACGACTCGTCGACTTGGCAATCCGACTTGCTATCGCACAGTCCGCGCGCTCTCGTGTCGGTCGTATCCCGTTCATGCTAGAACACTCCATCGATGGATTCCGTGGCGAACCCCTCGAACAAATCTTGCACGTCCTAGCAAACTTCTCTCGCGATGGTTGGCAAATTTTGCTCATCACCGCTGATGAACATATCGCTCGCCGCATCGCAGGTCATGGCGGTAGCGTTGCTCGTGTCCACGAAAACTTGCGCTACGCGAAACCTCACTACGTTATCGACTCCGATACCGACCTGGGACTCCACCCAGTATTGGACCAAGCCCCCATGATGGGCAATCAATCAGGAGCTTACAACACACTCGGCTTCGGTGCATCTCATGACTACCGCGATATCAACCGACATCTAGAAGGTCTCGCCGTAGAACACGAAAACGAATCGTTCGGTTATGCCGGCCCTTTCGATCCATGGCAAACTTCAACACGCCCAATCGCAGCTCGTAGCACCGAACCGGTCGTCGTACAACGCAACGGGAGGACGTACTACCTAGCCGAAGAAAGCTCTATCGATGCTCTCCCAGGCATCGGAACCGAAACCATACAACGACTCCGTTCCGTGGGGGCTCACCGCATCGGTGACTTGTTCGCAATGCCCCTGAATCGAATCGTCAGTGTGACCGGGCTCCGACCAAAATGGATCCAAAATACTCTCAGCGTTGCTGAACTGATGTGCAAAGTTCCCCAAATGCGACCCTTCGATGCACGCGTCTTGGTCGCTTGCGGGGTTACGAGCTCAAAAGAACTCGCCGCTCAAGAACCCTTAATCTTAGCCAAACGTGTCCACCGCTTCCTTACCACCGAAGCTGGACGCATGCTCCGCAAAACCGCCTCGCGAGGCGAACTCGTTCGTTTGCGCCAATGGATCCATACCGTCTACCAACAACACGGAATCCACTCACTCGCAGACGGCGAAGCTCTCGATTTCAACTGGGATAAATTGAATCGAAAAAATAATCGACCTACCGTCGTTCGAATGGCTCAAACCGACCCGGAATCCGACGAAGATCCCGATGTGCGAGAAGACGCCGGCCAAAGCGTCTCAGAGTTTACTATCCATCCAGGTCGCCCCGACTCGGTGTGGAAGTTCTACCTTGATCTCAACAGCCCCGTCGTCGATGCTCCCACCATCGGTCCGAAAATGGCCGAAAAACTAAACGCGATCGAAGTCAAATCAATCGGTGACCTACTCGGTGCTGCTCCCGCGGAAGTCGCTCAAGCCCTCGGGGAAAAAGCTGTCACCGAATCAGTCGTCGAAAACTGGCAAAACCAATCGATGCTCGTCTGCCGTATCCCAAATTTGCGCGGACAAGACGCACAATTACTCGTCGCCGCCGGTTTCCGTACCGCTGAATCAGTTGCAGAAGCCAAAGCAGACCTCCTCTACGACGCAATCATCCGTATCGCTAGCACCAAACAAGGACTGCGTTTCCTTCGCGGTGGAAATCCACCCGACCGCGATCGAGTCAAGTCCTGGATCGAATGGTCTAAACACAGCCGTGCCGTAAAAGCCGCTTGACGCGATACGCAAGCTCGATCAGATATCTTGATCACTGACCCTGAGGTGATGCTTCCTCCGGAATCATCGCCTCAGGCTTGACCAAATGAAAAAAATGACCATGGTCGGCCGTGACAATCACCAATGATTCGTCCCAAGCTTCCTTCTTTTCGATCCAATCAAAGATCGATGCAATCGCCGCCTCTCCACTGTACACCGCACCCACAGAACTATCGATGTTGTTGCCGTGATTTGCCCAGTCGACATCACCCGATTCAACCATTAACCAAAAACGGTCGCTACGTTTCTCCAACACCGCTATCGCCGACTCTGTCAACTCTTTAAGCGTCGGATTCTCCGTGATGTCCTCCGGCTTATACACCTCCGGTCCCTTGATCGTCTCCACAGGATTGAAATCCCCATTCGCGGTTTGAAAAGGCAAATGCCCATTGACCGCACCAAAAAATCCTAGCAACCGATGCTTCCCCGCTACTGCTTGCTCTGTCCCCTCAAGTAAAACTTCACTACCACGCCTACCAGGCGTTCGCTCCACGACCACATACTTGCCTGCCGCTCCCGCCTTGCGCAAATCCACAGCGTCGCGATCCACATCCGCCATGTAACGATTCCCAGGAATGAAGTTCTCTCCGTGTCCCGTGTTCTTGTCCGTCTTCTCTCCCCAACCCGCACCTAACACCACATCCAATCCAGGATAAGGATTCGATTTGTGACTGATCGATGGCAATCCCAACATATCGCGAGTCAAATCCTGATAGTCATCTCGACTGACATTCACCGCGTAAGCCGCTGCGGGGGTCGCATGGCAAATCGGAACACTCGTCACCGTCCCTACCGCAAATCCCTTCTCTCGCTGCAACCAATGAGCAATCGTCTCAACATGTCGACGATCCGGATATATGTTGATCGCTCCATTGAGAATCTTCACCCCAGCTGTCATTGAACAAGCCGATGACGAGGAATCGGTGACCACATGCTCCGATGTCTTATTGCGCCCAATCGGATACTCCGGATCTGACTCGGTCTCCCAAGGAGTACTGCCGCCAAACCTCCAGTCATACCCACCAAACTTCGTCGATGCCTTCTTATCAATCTGCGCATCGACGTCCGTTGGAACCTCCTCACCAAGCGAGGACGTAACAAAATAACCAAAATCCGTCGGACACTTCTGATAGTCCTGAAACAACAACCCCGATCCACGCCCCTCTTTGTACGAAATTCGACGATTGCGATAAATCGCTGCAGCCCAAGTCGTCTGCCAATCCATCCCGTCGAACACTACCAAAAAGACGTATTTCTTCTTTCCACTCTCAATCGCTGCACGCTGCAAGCGATATACGTCCGTTTGGTCGGCGTACTGCGCATCGGGATTCAAAGTGTTCTCAGGCAACTTGCCATAAAGCTCCTCAAGTCGCTTTGCATTCCGATAAACACTGTTTGCACCAGTGTAACCCTGCAGCGTCTCTCCAAACACGTACACCGGTATCAATCGATTCGAGTGATTGGTCCAACTGCTGTAACTCTGAGGACGTGTTCCCCAATACCCCCAGTAAGCTGTCCGCGATTTGATCGCCACATATTGCTTCGCTGCCAAAGAATCTAACCCAGAAGGAACCACCACATCCTCAGGCCGCGGAGGTGGCTCCTCGACCTTCTTTTCCTCCTTCTCTTGCCCATGCCCACTGACAGCAATCGAGGAACTAACAAGGAATGTTACAAAAAACTGTCTTGCAAACTTCTTGGATTTCAATCGCATCATGACGTGGGGAATGGAGTATTGGATTTCGAAACAAGCTCCCTGAGCCTGCCCTCGGCCGATCAGTGTCGCGAGAATGAAGCGGCAAATCAAGCGGTTGATCTGCCGCAATTCACAAGAAGTTCATATTCACTGCCACTGAACGAGTCACCCTCTGATCGACTCGCCCAACGATCAGACATACGATCAAACGAACTAAAATTCCAAATTCCCCGCTAGTAACGAGGCACAGCAGCGTCAATCTGCTGACTCCAAGCATCAATTCCCCCCGCCATACTCAACGCCGTCGGGATCCCATTTTGCCTGAGCCAATTCGTCACCCGAAGCGAACGGCCACCATGATGACAAAACACAACTACCCGCCGACCTTGCATCGACTCTGTCACCTCCTGTGACGGAGGCCACTTGCTCATGGGTACCAACGTTGTTCCCGCAATGCTCGCCGCCTGATGCTCAACCGGCTCGCGACAATCAAGAAAAAACACCGGTGTGCCATTATCGTCCTGCTGGCGATCCAACCACTGCTTTGCCAAATCTACATCAATCTCTATCACAAATTCTTCCCCATTGAACAGCAACAACAGCAACAACAACCGCGAAACGAAATCGGGCCAGAGCTTTGCCCCGGCCCGATATAACATACATGATCAAAGTCAGATAGCGACTACTCTACCGAAGAAGCGTCCCAAGTATCTCCAGCATCCTTCGAACCCATCGCTCCCCAAGTTCCATAAGGGCTCGGTTCGTTCGCTCGCGCACCGTCGTTTCCGTCAGGTCCCAGCCGACCAGCATCCCCAGCATCCACCGCGTTCGGAAAGAAACGCACGTTGTTGTCCGCAAACACGACGTGGGCTCCCGCTCCGTGATAACTCGATGCTGAAGAAATACCCCAGTCCCACAGACCAATATTGCAAGATGGCGAATTGGGCGGCAGAATCGTTTGGATCGAAGCATGGTTGTAGTCACCATCATGCCAACGCATCCCTTGTGAGTGCCACAAATCCCCCGCGTTAACCATCGATGGATTGTAACGATCCCCCTGCTGAACTCGCTTGCAACCAGACGGTGGCTGCACATTCGCTTGACCCGCAGCTTGCCATCGAGCTCCCTGAATCCGCAACTTACCCTGACCAGTCGCCAAATTAAGCGATGGGGTCGTTCCAAATTCGCCCAACAAAATGGTAAACGCGGCTCCGTCGGTTATCTCAGAAATTCGACGTGCATATCGACCTTGGAACGCTCCGCGGTTTGCCGCAGGGTGCCAAGCATTGTTCGCACTGACTATCGTGTCACCATAACATCCCGCATAATTCACCCGACCCGATCCATCATAATCCCAATTCGCATCCACATTCATCTTGCCTGGATCCGATGGACAACGCAACGATGCAATCTGAGTCCGCCAAGGTGTAAAGTTGCCTTGCATGTCCCAAGTCGAGCGGAAAAATGGACGCTGATCCTGAATCTGTGTGTATAGCTGATTCTGCTCCATCATCGGAAGTACCGACACGAACAACGAATATCGGTTGATCGGAAACCGACCCACGTTCATGTCCGCATCGTGCACACTCCAAGGATTGTAGGAACATGGCCCAGTCGCCCCTGCCGGCAATCGCTTATAAGCCGACTCATAATTCAATACCGCCAATCCCAATTGACGAATGTTGTTCGAACACGACATCCGCCGTGCAGCCTCCCGTGCAGCTTGTACCGCCGGTAGCAAGAGCCCAACTAGAATGCCGATGATCGCAATGACCACCAACAACTCTACAAGAGTAAACCCGCGTCTTTGCCGAAACGACATGAGACGAATCTCCATAATTAAGAATGTTAAAAAATAACGAATCGAGAAACTTTACCTCTCGCGAGAGCGCAGTCAATTATTTTAAAGGAACCGTTAGCAAAAGTACACTACGGAGGTGATTTTTCCTTACGACCCAAACAATCAGACGCCCATCCGCGTTGCGCAGACCCATTTCAGATCACCGAAACCACCAAAAAGTTTCGGCTACAAACGCAATCTCTAGGCAAAATCGAGAAAACTTATCCTGCCCCCCCCTTCTAGATTGGGGCACCTTTCCATCGTGCGAATGCCTCGATGGCAAAAAACTCCGGTAATCCTAACTTATTGTAACTGTCCGCCGTCCCTCGATTCCGATCCTCCGCTCGCTGCCAGAACTCTCGCGGATCACTCCCAGGAAACAAAGCCTTGTCCTTCTGACTCTCATGCATAAAAATCGCATTTCGCTTTAAAGCTAAATCGCTCGGACTCAGTGGCACCGCAATCTCAATCTCATGAAGCGGATATTCCTGCCAAGCCCCCCGATAAAGCAGTACCTCAGGCAACTCCCTACCCTCATCCTTCCACTGAAACAACACAGCAAAAATCGCTTCCGCACACACGCGGTGCGTTCCGTGCGGATCCGCTAAATCACCCGCTACGTAAATCTGATCCGGCTTGACCCGCTGAAGTAACTCATCGATGATCGCAATGTCATCCGGACCCACCGGCTTCTTCGCAATCGTCCCCGTTCGGTAAAACGGCAAATCAAGAAAATGCAAGTTCGACTCCGGACAACCAATCTCCAATGCACCTGCTCTCGCTTCGTTCTTGCGAATCAACCCCTTAATCTGAAGAATCGAATCGGTATCGGGCTGCCCCGGCTGCTTGCTCTCCAAATCCGCTCTGACCCGCTGCGCCATCTCCGCTGACTTCTGCGAATCAATCCCAAATATTTTGTTGTACTCGCTGACCAAATCCGCAACCATCCGCGCATCGTGATCAAACACAGCAATGTTACCGGATGTCATGTAAGCAATATGCGTATCGTGCCCATCCTGAATCAATCGGATCAACGTCCCACCCATACTGATGACATCATCATCCGGATGAGGACTAAAACACAATACTCGCTTAGCTGTCTGGCCCGCCGGATGAGGATTGATCGTTCGCATCATCCATTGAAATACCGACTGTGAAATCGACTCCGCTGACCCTCGAACACTCAATAAATCATGCAAATCATGATTGCGGTAATCTTCGTCCGTTAGCTTCAATAAAGACTTTCCCGTCTGCTGACACAACCATAACGCAGCTCGCTTGGTCATCGGATCATCCCAACCCACATGCTGCAATAACCATGGAGTTGCTATCCCCTTCATGTGAGCAGCCGCAGGCGCATCGAGCAACACGCGTACGTCGCTGTGCTCCTGAATCAAAGAAGCTGGGATCCGCTCGGAAACCGCACCCTCTAGCGTCTCGGCTATAATCTTCGCTTTGTGCTCTCCGACCGCTAATAACAATACTCGCCGAGATGCGAGTATCGCATGCAACCCAACCGTCAACGCTTCCGTCGGAACATTCGACTCCCCAAAGAAATCACTCGCCACGCTGCGACGAGTACTCGGGTCAAGCGTGCAGCGACGCGTACGACTACGCCGCGAAGAAAACGGCTCGTTAAAACCTATATGCCCGTTCGTCCCTATCCCCAACAATACCAAATCAAATCCACCCATTCGCTGAATCATCTCATCGAAGCGCAAACAATGCGTCTCGACCTGATCCTCCGAAATATTTCCATCCAAACAATGAATCTGCTTGGTCGGTATATTCACGTGCCGCAATAAATGCTCTTGCAACCAAGCCTTGTGCGACTGCGGACTACTCGCCGGTAATCCGTAGTACTCGTCCAATAAAAATAACTCAACCCCAGAGAAGTCCAACGACTCCTCCCGATGCAACCGAATCAACTCCCGAAACGTTGTCAGTGGTGTCGACCCCGCAGGCAACCCTATCACCGTCCGCTGCCCCAAAGCCGTCCGCTCACGAATCAATCCAGCAACAATGTGCGCTGCATAATGCGACAACTCCTGAATCGTATCAAAACAAAACGCCGGTACGTTCGTCCCAGAAACAGGGTGAGCTTTACTTGACCGAATCGGTTGGTCCATCTTTCTTCACTACTTCAGAATTACTTGGGCAAAAGAATTCGCAAAAATCGACTCCCAACGTTTTACAATAAACCTCCCCACAAGTTAATCCCTGCTTGCCCTTTCCCCTCTGCTCATCCAGACGATTTCTATGCTTCTGCCACAAATTCAACGTATCGCACTACTCCTAACCGACCATCAACATCGCTTAGTACTCGCTGAAAGCTGCACCGGCGGAAGACTCGCCGCAGAACTCACCTCCATCCCCGGAGCCTCTCAATTCTTCTGCGGATCTCTCGTCGTCTACCGCGATGACTCAAAAGCTAATTGGCTCAATATCCCCCAAAACCTCCTCGATGACCCAACCATCACTTCCGTGAGCCCCGAAGTCACCCTTGCCCTCGCACAGCAAACTCTACAAAAAACCCCAGAAGCCACCCTCGCTCTGGCAATCACCGGACACCTCGGCCCCATCGCCCCACCGAAAAAACTCGGTTGTGTACACACAACAATCCTCTGGCGAAGTCCACTACCTAATCTCCCCCAAGTCACCTCCAAGTCCCATCACATCCCACCCGTAAACCTCATCGACTCCGACCCTAACTCTCCAATCCTCTACCGCCTCGCTATGCAAACCTCCGCCTCCCAAGTCGCCCTAGAATTCCTCCTAAACTCCATCGAACAACAACTAAACACCTCTCCGAAATCCTAACCTCACTCTCCATACCTTCCGCAGCTCTTCAGGAATGATTGTAGGTAAGAACATCGAATAATGGCTCTATTCGTGCACGTGCTTAATTCGTTTCCCACAAGAGTCCGATTACAAGTTCGAGCACGCGTACGAGCACCGCTGCAATGAGCACGAGTACGAATTCCCTTCACTAGTCCAATCGCGATACATTTCACCCAACACATATCCTGAATAATCCCTTTTTCGACTTGGTAACCCTCAACGCAGTACCCCATGATACAATCCACTTGATACAGCCCCACCACACTCCGAACACGCACCGAATTCTCGTCCCCTTTCACAACGTCTTTCTTTTCTCCACCTGAAATTTCGTTCCATACGTCTTTGAAATCATGACAACAAAATCAATCGATCGAACCCGAACCAAATCCGCTCTTCGTTCCCTCAAAGTTCTACTCGCCGCTGCATCTCTCCTGCTCTCCGATCTACTCTCTTTCCACGCGATCGCCAAGGAACCTAATCCCGCCAAAAATAATGCATCAGAAACTGCCCAAACCGAAGAAGTCCCCTTCGGCCGAATCCCCATGGATCAATACTTAAACTTCCTCAAGAATTGGGACGACGCTAAACACCCAACACTCTTCGCTCTGGTCCGCAACCCAAAAGAGTACGACCTACTCTTCGGTGCCGCGCCCGTCATCGGTGCTCGAAAAGAATTCGCTCCACCCAAAGACTTCTACGAACGCAAACAACTCATCATCATCGGTCGGGTAATCCCGGCTTCCAACGAACCCGATAAAGTCCTGATCGTCGAGCGTCTTACCTCAGACGGAAAACAACTCACCGTTCGTTACAAATTCCAACCTCCATCCCAACCCGCTTCCTTTCAACAGAAAAACTGGCTGACAATCCTTCTGAATAAAAACGAATTCGATTCGATCATCTTCATCGAGAACAATAAAGAAATCGGCGCACTGAAACTCAACGAAGGACAATGGGCAATTCCAACTCCCGAACAAGAAAAACAATAACCGACTCTACAACGTCCCAATCCGCGCACCGCTACAGCAACTCTGGTCAAATTCTGATCGCCCCACCCCTTTTGATTACCTAAAACTCCTAAGATGCCTTCCAATCCCAACTCAAACAAAAACAATTCATCACCCGACAGCCTGTCCAAAGGGGAAGTCAGCGTATTCGAACCTCGACTCCCAAACCCCAACAACCAAGACGATTCCCAACAACCCCACGTCGCTTCTCCCTCCAAATGGCAACCCCTGAGCATCGCCGCCCCCCTTGTTCTGCTCCCTTTAATGGTCTTCATGCGATTCGTTCCGGACCTTGTTCCCAACGGCCCCTCCGCAATCTGGATGGCAAGCGCCTTCGGCCCCCTACTCATCGGACTACTGGTCTTGCTCTGGTGGCTTTGCTTCAGCCGAGCACGATGGTTCGAACGCTTGATCGGCACCATCGGTTTGATCGGCATCCTATTTCTCGAACAAGTCATCTGCCACCCATCGATGCAAGGCCCCCTGCTCTTGGTGATGACGATCCCTATGGCAATCGCTGGATTAGCGCTCGGTGCAATCCTCATGCGCAATACACTCTCGTTCAATCGCACAAGAGTCGCACTCGGCTTCGCACTCGCCGCAGCTCTCTTCTCCGCCTTCCTGCGCACCGACGGTGTTTGGGGTAACTTCGCCTTCAGCCTCGCTCCACGCTGGAAACCAACCGCCGAAGACCTCGCGCTCAAAGACATTCGACAAGCCGAAAAAATGACCACAAAAGCCGATGTCGATGCAGCACCCATTATCGTTGCTCTGAAATCCCCCAATTGGCCAACCTTCCGTGGACCAGACGGCACGAGCCGCCAAACCGGTACCCAATTCTCCGACAACTGGGACTCAACTCCGCCAATAGAAATCTGGCGTTCCCGTATCGGTCCCGCTTGGAGCTCCTTCGTCGTGGCAGCTAACCGCCTCTTTACCCAAGAACAACGCGGTGAGAACGAAGCCGTTACTTGCTACAACGCCGACAACGGTGAACCGATCTGGAGCTTCGAAACCCCTTCTCGTTTCTTCGAATCTCTCGGCGGCCTAGGCCCACGCGCCACTCCGACTCTAGCCGACGGCTCGATCTATGCGCTCGGCGCCGAAGGTATCCTCGTTCGACTGAACCCGCTCGACGGAAAACTCATCTGGAAAACAGATCTAAAACAAGCCTCCGATCGTAAAGTACCACCGATGTGGGGATTCTCCGCCTCTCCCTGCGTCGAAAACGGTACTGTCATCCTTCACGCCGGAGGCAAAGACGATAAAGGAGTCATCGCCTTTAATATCGACGACGGCTCCGTCGCTTGGTCCGCCCCCGCAGGTGAAATGTCCTACAGCTCCGTTCAAAAAATTACACTCCTCGATCAACCCTACCTGTGCCTCCTGTCCAACCTCGGTGTTCATCTCTGGGACCTCAACGGAAAACCAGTTCTCAACTACGAATTCTCTCACCAAGGATACCGAGCACTCCAAGCCCAAGTCATCGATGGTAATAAACTCCTTATCCCCGCAGGCATGGGTACCGGTACGCGACTCGTTGAATTTTCCCAAGAACCAATCAGCAACGAATCAACAAAACCAACGCCCAATACAACCCCCACGCTTTCCGCGAAAGAACTCTGGACCTCCAAAGATATGAAACCCGACTACAACGATCTACTCGTTCACAAAGGTCATATCTATGGCTTCGATAACGCTATCTTCGCTTGCATCGGTCTCGATGATGGCAAACGAAGATGGAAAGGTGGACGCTATGAAAAGGGTCAAGCCTTCCTGCTTGCCGACTCCGATCTTATCCTCGTCGTAAGCGAACCAGGCGATTTGGTCCTCCTTAGAGCCACTCCCGAAAAACACGAAGAGATCGCTAAAATCCCCGCCCTCAAAGACAAGACTTGGAATCACCCTGTCGTGATTGGAGACAAACTCTACCTTCGCAATGCCGAAGAAGCCGTTTGCTATAAACTACCCACTAGCCCGAACTCACGGGCTAACGAGTGATTCCGCTTTCTCCCCGCTGAGAACCCAAGCGAGAATTAGGGGGAACGGTACAAAGCCACGAAATTGGCCAATAAAATAATGACTCCCCCGACAATCAACCCAAACGACAATTGCTCGTTCGGATGCGCTATCCCAGACAAGGTTGACAAAATGCCCGGGAGAAACAAAGCCCAAAGCGAAGCGAAGACCGGCTCCAAACTGTAAATCACCGCCGCTTGGGAAGCCGTCACGTACGGCTGATATTTGTTCATCCATCCAAACGCTAATAAAGAACAAAACACCGCTAACATCCCCAACGAAGCCAGAAATATCGGTCGTTTGGACAACTCTGTCCAATCCTGCAACTCCATCCCATCGACACCGATACTCCGCTGCAATGGCGTGCCCAATAGCAATCCAATCGTGATCCAACCCAACAGAGCCGCAGTCAAAAACATACTCGGTGTTACCGCAACGGAATCAATCTTCTTGCCGTAATGATCCAAGAACAAAACTTGGAACGCAAAAAACATAGAACCCAGCGTCGTCAAGGTATCCCCCAACGTCCATCGCTCGGCGGCATCCTCAGCCAATGCAAATCCCGTCGGCGTCCAAACAATTAACCCCGTCAACACAATCACCCCAATAACCGCCAATACAATCCCAAGCACCATCCAGCGGTTCGGATACTTGCGAAATACCAACGCCCCAAACACCGGAGTGAATACCGCTGTCAAACTGGTCAAAAATCCACTTCGCGAAGCCGGAATACTCGCCAAACCAATTACCTGTAATACCAGCCCAAAATAAAACATAACCCCAATATAAAATCCAGCCCTCCACTCATTAATCGTGGCGCGACGCACCAACCCGCTCCAAAGGATCAATACCAATATCAAAGCTACCGTAAAACGGGTGGCAATCATCCACGCCGAAACAAGCACCCGAAATGCAGTCGACTCCTTGCCAGGTGCAATCGCAAAATGCATGTCGCTCATCTCATTGAGCACCTTGACCACCGGAAACGAAAACCCCCACAATCCATTCACCAACACCAACGCAACAATCGGTACCCACGGAAATGACTGCGACGCCTTCACTCCAGCATCCATTGCGCCACACTCTTGATGATTCTGCATCGGCTAATCCACTCCGCTCGTTTCTCTCAATACTCAACGATCTCGTAACACTCGATTCCCTCAAGTCCCACGCGCCGAAGCCATCGCAACACAACGCTGCATTGTCTGCATACTCGTCCTTAAAATCGTATCCACCCCAGGTGAATAGTCGAACACCTCCACACTAACCCATCCGCTGTAACCCACATCATGCAATGCTTGGAATATAGGGGCTTGATCAACCTCTCCCATTCCAGGTCCGAGCTTATTCGGATCGTTTGCATGAAAATGAATCATCAGATCAGCATTGTCTCGAATGATCGTCTCGATCGGTGCCCCTTCCGAACTCATCGCTTTGACATCCAAATGCAACTGCACTGCGCTACTACCTATCGCTTCGATCATCGCTCGAGCATCGCAGGCATGATTCAAGAAATTCCCTTCTTGTGGCCCCAACGGCTCAATCGCCAAACGAACCTTTGCACCCTCCAGATCCGGCACGATCTGCCGCAAGACATCTACCGCGTTCGCCGCTGCCTGGGCATGGGTCATCGGAGCTACAAAATTTCGCTGCGCCGGCGAACCTAAAACCATCACCCCACCACCCAAATCAGAACACAATCCGATCAAACGCCGCAAGTAATCCGCGGTCTTAGACCGTACCCCAGCGTCCTGAGTCGTTAAATGGAACCCCGAAGTCTTGGCCAATAACCAATGCAAACCGATCACCTCCATCCCCATATCTTCCACCATCGAGCGATACTCCCGCCTAGCGTGGGAGGATATCTCCTCGGCGTACGTCCCGAGCGTAAAAGGAGCAACCTCCACCCCCGTGTACCCCAACTCCTTGGCCAGTCGAAGCCCCTCACGTTGCGAATCCCCCTCAAACGTCTCGTTGCAGATCGCAAATTTCATGTCGAACTCCCCCCAGGGAAATGTGCAATACTCTTATTTAAACGTCCCGCAAACTGTACCATAGTTCTAGTCTCAGCATAGTTCCCAACACTCCATGGGTTGGCAAACTGCAAGCTCTCATACCCTAACCCCACTTACAGGACCTATATCGATGCCTCTCTACGAATATCGATGCCAAGAGTGCAAGGAGGAATCGGAAATCCTCGTACAAAGCCTCAACGCAAAACCAGACTGCCCCAAGTGCGGATCGAAGAAGCTCGAAAAACTCCTTAGCGTGATCGGCTCCCCTGTCGTCAATGGAGCATCACGCTCGCACACATCGAGCGCTGCTGACCAAGAAACTTGCGGACGATCGCAATGTGCCCGCGGTTGCATGTTCGGAAACTAAAACATGAACCGAAAGAATCCACTGCTTCGCTACCCCAGCACTAGCCTACTTTGGCTTGCCGTGTTGCTACTGCCCATTTTAGGTTGCCGTGGATGCAACTCTGACCCACAAAGTACGACCCAAGACCCAAACGCTAAAAATAAAAACCAAAAACAACGTCTCGTCGCCGACGAACTGCGCACTCTCCCTTTCTCCTCTGAAATCGCAGGCAACGCAGTAAAACCAGGACACTGGTACCAAACTCGCCATAAATTAAAAGCCAATTTCGGCGACGAATCTCTTGTCGCCTCTATGTTTGATATCGATAAACAAGCACTCCCAATGCCACCGTGGGCCCAAGGCATCCCGCTCCAATTCGAACGCAATGTCTCACTTGCGAAAGGACAAGAAAAAACCATCGAACTGAAAGTCCTTCAGCCCGATGAGTTCCGACAAACCGACTCCTCCGGATTCGCCAGCGCCAACGGCTCTCTCTTCCCCCGCTACGCCCTGCGCGGCCTCGGCTCCCCAATCCTCGAAGAGTCCTTCCTGCTCAAAGCCATGCCGGAATACCAATACGACTTGCTCATTCTCAGCCGCGAAGTATCACCTTACACATTCTGGCGAGGTCTCGATTGTATCGTCTGGCCACTGTATGAACCCGATGAAAAATTCCGCGTCACTCCTCACCGAATCATCGATATTCCAGAATCCGAACTACCTAACAGTATCCCAAACCAACTCGCAACCATGACCAGCATCTCACACATCGTCCTCAACGATGCGATGCTAGGAAACCTCACCACCGAACAACAATCCGCTCTGCTCGACTGGCTCCACTTCGGCGGCACCCTAATCCTCAACGGCCCAGATGCCATCGGTAGCATCGAAAACTCCTTTCTCCGCCCCTACGCCCCCTTGCAACAAACCTCCACTTCTCTACTAAGCGTATCCATGCTCGATACACTCAACAACTCCTGGAGCCTGCGATTCTCCAAAGGAGAAAATATCCCCTTCGCTAACGAAACACTTCGAGAAAAAGCCCTCCAAATCCCTGTCCTTAACGGCTCTCTCGCGACCACCGATGACCAAAAATCTCCCCTACCAGCCCAATGGGTCGACCAACTCGATGGACTCGTCGCAGAACGATTCTTCGGCCAAGGCCGCGTGGTCATGACCACCTTCCCCATGACCAACGCTATGTTCGTTAATTGGCCATCCTACAGCGCACTGATCCATAACGGGATCTTACGAAAACCACCTAGAATCCCATCGCTAGGGCTCGAACCTGTCGTCGAATACGACGGCGACCTGAAAGGAACCGAAATGAGCCCCATCCACAATACAAGACTACGCATCTGGGCTCGCGACCTCGATCCAACCACAATGCGCAACGAAGCGTTCATCCGCTCCGATAAAATAGAAGAAGAACTTCAAAGCCCCGACGATCGCAAAAAAGTCGGCTTCGGAGCTTGGAACGCATCCTCGCACCTACTGATCAGTATCACCGACGCACTCCGCGAAAGCTCAGGAATCACCGTTCCTATGCTAAGCACCGTCCTGAAATGGCTCGCCGCTTACCTCATCGTCCTCGTCCCTCTCAATTGGCTCCTCTTCCGATTGATCGGAAAACTCGAATACGCTTGGCTCGCCGCACCCCTAATCGCACTCGCCGGTGTCTTTGTCATCGCCCGAGGAGTCCGACTCGACGTCGGCTTCACCCGCAGCCAAAACACAATCCAATTCCTCGAACTTCACAATCACTACCCAAGAGGTGTCCTCTCCTCCTACCACGCCCTCTACTCGTCCCTGACTACCAACTACCAAGCCGTTTTTTCTGACAATACCGACAATCCACTAAACGCGGTGACAGCCAGCGGCGTCCTCTGCCCAATGCCCGCACACACCATCGGACGAACCGCTAACCGCGCTCGAATGCTTGAATACAAAGTCGCCGACGAAAAAGGGAATGGTTTCCACTCCTTCCCCGTCCTCTCCAATACCACCGGAATGCTACAGTCCGAAGAAATGGTCGAACTCTCCGGCTCAATCTCCATCACCCCAACCTCTAACTTACAATCGTCCGATCCTGCGAACCCTCCCCTTCAATGGAACGTGACCAACAACTCACCTCTAAACCTAAAACAAGTAGCAGTCCTCGGTATCGACTCCCAAAACCAATTCCAACTCGGATGGGTCGAAGCCATCCCACCCAACTCCTCCCTCACTATCTCACCAACCCCCCAACCCAACTCCCAACGCACAGCAGTGCAATGGCAAGTCATCGAAGACCCCGCCATCGCTTACCTACTCCAAGATATCAGCAAACACTACCCACTCGGTCGCAACGAATGGATCGCCCTAGGATGGATGCAAGAAAACGCCTCACGCTTGCAAGTCACCCCGGCGAGCTTGCACTCCCAATCCAAAGCCATCGTACTCTTGCACCTAACCACCGCATCCCCAGCACCCATAAAACACGACGTACGACTCTACGTCCCAACACAAGAATCCAACCTGGAATTCGATGAGTAGCCCTAACACGCAACCGCGTGGTCGACTCGCACCCTCCCCCACCGGCGCTCAACACCTCGGTAACGCTCGCACCTTCCTCGTCGCTTGGCTCTACCTCCGCTCGCAAAACGGTCACATCACCCTACGAATCGAAGACCTAGATACCCCACGCACCAAATCCTGGGCTAGCCAACAAGCAGTCGAAGACCTTACCTGGCTAGGACTCGATTGGGACGAAGTCGCCCCACTGCAATCCAACCGAAACCATCGCTACGCTGAACTCTTACAAAAACTCCAAGCTTCCGAAATGGTCTACCCCTGTACCTGCTCCCGCACCCAAATCGAAGCCTCCGCTTCCGCTCCACACGAATCCTATCAACCCTCACAACTCGTGTCCGATGCCACAATCTACCCTGGAACCTGCTCGAAACGCCAAGCCAGCGATGCAGTCGCACTGCAAGCCACCGGCGTGAAATTTGCCTGGCGCTTCCGCATGCCAACCTCTCCTATCCCCTGGACCGATACCCTAAACGGCCCGCAAAAACTCCCTCCAAACGTCCAACTCGGAGACTTCGTCGTCGCTCGCAACTACGGTCCGACCGCCTACCAACTCGCCGTCGTCGCCGATGACCACGACCAAAGGATCAACCAAATCACCCGAGGAAATGACCTGATTCTCAGCACCTACCGCCAACTCGCAATCTACCAAGCCCTCCAATGGCAACCACCACCAAACTGGCTCCACGTCCCTCTCGTCGTCGGTCCCGACGGAAAACGACTCGCCAAACGACACGGCGATACCCGAATTTCCCACTGGCGAGCAAAAAACACCCCGCCCGAATTCCTACTCGGACACCTCGCCCACTCCCTGAACCTAATCGACACCCCTCAACTCATCTCCTCCAAGGACCTGCTCAGCATTTCCCAATCTTCCACCAATTGGTTCAACCAAATCCCACCCAAGCCTTGGACCCCTCCCCCTGAACTCCATCCCTGAAACCCACCCCTGTATCCAAAACTCTTATACAGACTCTCCTTGCGTTAGCCATCGAAATTCTATTTTGGGTAATTGTCTTGGAATGCAGTAATTACTCTGCTATAGTTTCGACAGGTTGCGACTTTGCGACCCCTTAGCTGCGGGTTTTGGGTGCTTGGTTTTCCAGTCTCGTCTCCGCCGCTAAGCCCTCCGGTGTTTCACGTCAGTCCTTAAACTCCTGACTTTTCTTCTCCTTTGTGCGGCGACCTCTGCCGCGCGGGGGCCGGCGTGAAACACTTGTTTTTCTTTTTACTACAGCAAGTTCGCCCCCACACCATATCATCCCTCACAACATACTTGGAGCCGAATGCACCATGACTGCAGTTCCTTCCGATCCGAATAACAACTCAACTGCCCCCCAAACACAAAGCCCCACGCGCCGCGGCTTTCTCAAGTCGTCTGTCATCGCTGGCACCGTCGCAGCAACCCTTCCAATCGCTCGCTCAGCACACGCTCAAGGTAGCGATGTTATCCGCGTCGGCTTGATCGGTTGCGGCGGACGTGGAACCGGTGCTGCCGGCCAAGCTCTCGATACAAACAGCGACTCGAACAAAGTAAAACTCACCGCCGTTGCCGACCCGTTCAAGTTCCGCGCAGAAAATGCCCTAAAGGAACTAAAGAACAAGCACAAAGACAACGTCGATGCCAAGGCTTTTATCGGTGTCGATGGCTATAAAGAAGTTCTTGCCTCTGACGTCGATCTGGTCATCTTGACCAGCCCTCCAGGATTCCGCCCGCTTCACTTCGAAGCTGCCGTCAAAGCTGGCAAACACGTCTTCATGGAAAAACCTGTCGCAACCGACGCCCCAGGAGTTCGACGTGTCCTTGAAGCGAACAAAATCGCCAAGGAAAAGAAACTCGCCGTCGCCGTTGGATTGCAACGCCACCACCAATCCGATTACAAGTCAACGATCAAGATGCTCCACGAAGGCGCTATCGGCGATATCATCCTAACCCGCGCTTACTGGAACGGCGATGGCGTCTGGACTCGAAATCGACAACCAAACCAAACCGAACTCGAATACCAACTCAACAACTGGTATTACTTCAACTGGCTCTCCGGTGACCACATCTGCGAACAACACATCCACAACCTGGATGTCATCAACTGGCTCATGAATGGCCCACCCGTCGAAGCTCAAGGCCAAGGTGGACGCCAAGTACGCACCGGCGAAGAAAGCGGTCAAATCTTCGATCACCACTTTGTAGAATTCACCTACGAGAACGGCACCAAACTTCTGAGCCAATGCCGTCATATCCCAGGCTGCTGGAACTCCGTTAGCGAATTCGCACACGGCTCTAACGGATGGTGCGATATCAGCGGCGGTAAGATCTACAACAAGAAAAACGAAGTCGTATGGAAGTCCCCCAACGGTGAAAATGGCTGGGCTCAAGAACACGTCGATCTCTTTGCACAAATCCGAAAAGGCGAAATCCCCAACGAAGGCGATTACGGCGCAACGAGCACCATGACCTCCATCATGGGCCGTATGGCAACCTACACCGGTAAACTCCTGAAATGGGAACAGTGCCTCAATAGCAACATCGGACTCGCTAACTTCGATGCCATCGACTCCTTCGATGACGAAGCGCCCATCAAACCAGACGAAAAAGGCCGCTACTGGATTCCAGTACCAGGCCAAGATACCGACCTCGTCGTATAATGAGTTTTCGGTATAAATAACACGACGCTACTGCGTTCAAATACCATTGAACCTCTCAGCCCGTGTGGCAGCCTCTCTCTCGCCGATAGGGGCGAACTGCCACGCGGGCTGATTTTTTCCACACCCCGAAATTTCCGCTCCCTCAATTCCTGTCGCGTGCAGCAATGACTTCAAAAACTACCCCAGACTCCACACATCCCAACCCACACGTCATCCGCCGCGCACACTACGACGACCTAGAACCGATCCAACAACTCCTCCAACCCTTCGTCGAACAACGCAAGCTCCTCCGACGAATGCAGTCCGAACTGATTCTGCTGATGGCCAACGGATTCGTCGCCGAAGTCTTTGAACAAGGCAAATCCAAGATCGTCGGATTTGCAGCCGTTGAAATCTACTCGAGAAAACTCGGCGAAATCCAATGCCTCGCCGTCGATAACGGCTACCAAGGCCGCGGAATCGGTAGCGATCTCGTAAAAGCCTGCGTCGATCGCGCTCGCGATAAGGGAATCCTCGAAGTCATGGCCATCAGCGCCTCGGACGAGTTTCTTCGTAAACTCGGCTTCGATTACTCTCTGCCTGAACAGAAACGAGCCCTCTTCTTCCAACTCCACTCGCGCGACGATATCTTTCGTGACACCCTGGAAAATGACGAAGATGACTGATCAACCGAATGCATCACTGCGTCGCGATCAATCCATGCCGAATCGCATATTGCACCAAATCCGATGTAGTTTGCAACTTCAACTGTGTCATGATCCGAGCTTTGTGATTCTCCGCTGTCCTAGCAGAAATCCCCAAATTGCTCGCGACCTCCTTCGCTGACTTCCCCTCGGCAAACAACTGCAAAACCTCTCTCTGCCGAGTCGTCAATGTACGCAAGTCTTCAATCTGACCAACCGCCTCCTCTTGAGATTCCAATCCGCTTGCAATCTCACTGGAAACATATTTCTCACCTATCAATACCGATGCTAATGCCTTGAGTAACTCCTCGCTCGCCGAATGCTTTAGCACATACCCCAAGGCTCCTTGCTGCAACGCCTTAGCTGCATAAGTGACGTCCTTGTGCATCGTCAAAAATATAAATTTGCTTCGACACCCCATACGGTGCAACAACGCCATTGCATCTAAACCATTGAGCAATGGCATCGTAATATCAGCCACTACAACATCCGGTTGCAATCGACTCGCTTCATCGACTAACAAACGCCCATTCTCCACGATTCCAACCAGTTCATACGTCGGCTCAAGAATGCCTCGCAATCCCTCAGCCACAATTCGATGATCATCCGCAATCAATACACGACTTCGATTCACTGGTTACCTCGTATCTCTTCTCATGAGTATTTTCCGACGTCTACTTTGTCGATTTTGATCAACAATGACCTCGGCGTCGCACCCTCCGCTAAACTAGCTTGCGAATGCTCGGGGACCGGTATGATGACCGCAATCACTACCCCGTTGCCCGGCGATGCCTCGATCTTGATCGTTCCTCCAACAAGCCGAACACGCTCTCGCATACTCGCTAATCCCAACCCCTTACGCAATTTCTCGGCCCCAGGGTCAAATCCCACTCCGTTGTCTTTGATCTCCAAATAGACGAACTCGCTGTCCGAGGTCAATTGAACGAAAATCCGATCACTCGCCGAATACTTCACCGCATTCCACAAAGCTTCCTGCGCAATTCGATAAAGACACAGTGACACCTCCTTTGGAATCGCTTCAAAACTCGTAGGTCCAACGTACTCTATCGGAATCCCTGACCTTTCACTCAGCGACTTGCACTCCGTCCGCAACGCATCTGGTAACCCAAAGTCATCCAAGACAGCCGGGTGCATACGGTGACTCAGTCGGTGCAAATCATCGCAAATGCCAATCAAGTGCTTTTTGAGCTTGCCCAATGAACTTCGCCAATCCTTTAATTCACCAATCGCATTTCCGTCCATACGATGTTCCAGAGCCCCTGTCTCAATCGTCGCGGCTGCTAAACGCTGCGACACATCGTCATGTAACTCTCTAGCCAAATAACTGCGCTCATCCTCAATCGCCGTCAAAATCCGACCCGCTAACGACCTTGCTTCACTCTCCGCACGGATACGCCGGAACCGATTCACCAACAAACTAACAATGATCGCTGACTGCAGAAGAAATGCAGCCAGTCCCACCGCAAGATACTTCCCATACTGACTCCATACCGTTGGTTTGCGATTGACCACCTCCGCCCCCGACGGCAACTGCGATTCCTTAATCCCGTACCGCTCCAGCACTGTCGAATCGAATACCCTGCGTATCTTGATGTCGAAATTCTCTTCAATGTTATCCGCCGATTCTCCATGCAAGATCCGTGCAACCAATTCGCCTGCAATGATCCCCTGCTCGACCGGTGATGCCAACGCACCACCAATTATGCCCTGCCCAAGCAACGTATCCGAACAACTGAAAATCGGAACAGGTGAACCCTCCACGATCGCCTTAAAATACTCCTCCGTTGTATATCGATTCCCAATTCGATCCGCTTCAAAACTTAGCAACAACACCGCAGCCTTCTTGTCCAACCCAGATAAATACTTCCTCGAATGCTCTATTGGAACACCCTGCAGATCAATAAGATCCACCCCTTCGAAATGCTCCTTGTGATATCGAATAGCTACCCGACGCATCCAGTCATCTAGATTCGACTTCCCCGACAATATCACCACCTTATTCAAATCCGGGATCACCTGGCGAATCGCCTCCATCGACTCTCCTATATCCAACGGAATCCCCACCCCAGTAACCCCACTCTGCCACGACTGCGATTTCGCAAACCCAGTAGGCACCGCACAAAAGACAATCGGACACGAGGGAAAGAAAACCTCTCGATTCGCTATCAAGAAAGTAAACGCGGGAAAATAAACCGGCATGATCACATCCGGCTGCGACTTGCCATACCTCACCCTCAATAGACTTGCCCACGCATTCATGTACTCACTGTCCGACTCCATCACCGAATCGATGTACTCGACCTCAAAATCAACCGGTCCGTCATACCCCCGCTTTACCGCCTCAACAATCCCAGCATGCCACTGCGTATTGATTGGAGAAAACTGGCGATGCGTATAAAGAATCAATACCCGCTTGCGCACCGCTAAGGGAATCGGCCCCTCGTCCAACCATCCAACCGCTCGCAGACCCTCTGCGTTACCCCCAATAAGCAATGCCACGAGCATCCAAGCAATGCGATGAGGAATACACCCCACCACCTCTCGAAAGGCTCGCTTCGATCGCTGGGTAAATAACCACATGCCAAATTGCGCTACTGAAGAATGGGCGAAGGTTTCACGTCTTTGCCTCGGCGACATGAAAACATCTATTCTAATCCACATCCGCAAATTCGTTTACATCCGTAATAGTACCTACCAATCCATACCCATCCTCCAAGTGAATTGCCCCTGCGAACTCCACCTACCCAAAGCACTCTCGCATCCAACAAGAAAGGGAAAATAGCCTCCACTCAAGGCCCAGTGCTTGCTTTTCGATTCCCTTGACTAGAAAATAAACAATTCCTTATCTGCGACGACCCCTCTCTTTTGCGATCGCTCCAACACCTCATGCGCCCCCCCTCCTCACGCTTTAAACCACTACCACTCTCCAAAGCCCGGTCATCGACGGCGCCGTTCCAGCTTAGGGCTCTTGTTCTTTACCTCTTACTAAACCTCACAACAGCCTGCTCGAAACCACCTCAGCCCCAGCCAACCAACCTCCAGGATTCTAAGAATCCCACCAGCACAACTTCCCAATCAACTCAAACGAATCCACCAACGACGGTAGATTTCACAACTGAACTCAAACGTATCACACAACTCCTGGATTCGAAAACTCCCGACGGCAACTCCGATCCCACGAAAATCGAAGAAGCCTGGAACTCCCTGAAAGCCCTAACCCTTGTTCGACCCGCCGACCCTGACCTGATTTTCCTGACCGCACGTACGCTAGCAGCTAAAAACGATCTGCCCGCTGCACTGAAAACCATCGCACGCATGCCCGAAGAAAGCCCCCAAGCCGGCCCCTCCGCAGGCCAAGCCGCCGAATGGATGGTCTCACTCGGACAACTCCCCGAAGCTGAAACGGCCCTATTAAAACTTGTCAAGCAGTACCCGAATGCCGTCCCCGCTCTGCGTCTCCTTGGCAAAATCTACAACGCCCAAGGCCGACGCTGGGAAGCCACCCGCATCCTTGAACGTCTCATCCGCTTAGGTGACTTCACCAAACTAGAACTCCTCGCCGTAGTCGACCCACGCGATTACTTCAGCGATGAACCGATCCAAAAAGCATTCGCGGAAACCTATCCTGATCACCCATACGTCTCCTTCGCAACCATCCGAACAAAATTAATCCGAAACGGATACGCAACCCATCTCGATGCTTTGCGATCTATGGCAAAAAGATATCCAGATCTTGTCGAACCCTGGGTATGGACCGCCACCTGCCTCCTGGAAACCGATCGCTTAACCGAACTAAAGGATTGGCTATCCTCCCCACCAACCGGCGCTGAAAAACATCCCGAGTATTGGTACGCAACCGGAGGTCTCCTCTTGCGCACGGGACAAATCGAACCCGCCGCTCGCGCTTTCGTGCAGTCCATCCAACTAGACCGCCGACACGTACCCGCCTATCAAGCTCTCGCGGACGCTCTGATCGAGTTGAAACAAATCGAACTAGGACAAACCGTTCGGCAATTCGGAAACGACCTCGTTGCGATCAATGACTACGCCCAACAAATCGCTTACAAGTATGGCGACAAAGATCTCTACGAAACTATCGCCAAAACATACGATAAACTCGGCGACGAAGTCGCTTCATTCGGCTGGAGAGCCACGGCTGTCGCACTCGGGCATCAAACCATGTCTCAAGCGCTACGAGATCAACAAGCCAAAATCAAGAAAGGCCCCCTGCAGCCCCCCGCCGTCTTAGAAAATATCCAATGGCAATCTTGGTCACTCCCCTCAAACCTGTCGATTCCCGACGCTGCTCTCGCATCCGCCTCAGCAACACACTCAGAACTTCCTCAAGACACAAACAACCCGATACTCATGGAGGATGTTGCGCAAGACCTCGGTATAACAGCAAAATATGATAACGGCGCAAAACCCAACCGCAGCTGGTATACCATCGAAGGCGTAGGAGGTGGCGCCAACGCCTTCGATTACAACCTCGACGGCTGGCCAGATCTGTACTTCGCCGATGCCGGCGGGTCCCCCATGGAACCCAACCCCTCCTACCAACCCAAAACTCTCTTCCGCTCCATCCTCGGAAAACACTTCGACCAAGTCGCACAGCAAGCTTTCGTTGCCGATGTCGGCTACGGTCAAGGCATAGGTGTTAGCGATATCAACCAAGACGGATTTCCCGACCTTCTTGTCGCAAACCTCGGAGGTTGCTCAATCTACCGCAACCAAGGGGACGGTACCTTCGAAGCAATCCCTATCCCGCAAGAAGACAAACAATCAGTCTGGAGTAGCTCCATCCACGCCGCTGACCTCAACGGCGACTCTCTTCCCGATCTCCTAGTCGCTTCTTACCTTTACGGTACCGAAGCAATTAGCCGTAGATGCGACTACGGAAACTCCTCCCGAATATCCTGCAACCCTAAAATGTTCCCCCCTGGCAAAAATCGCATCCTCTACAGCCAAGGCGATGGAACATGGCTACCTGCCGAACAATCAATCCTCGAGTCGATTCAAACCGGATACACCCTCGGTACGCTCGTAACCAACCTCGACCAACGCCACGGAAATGATATCTTCTTCGCTAACGACGTCTCTCCAAACAATCTGCTTCTATCCCAACCCAAAGAACCCAACCAGCCATTCTCCTTCATCGAATGCGCCGCATCTGCCGGAGTCGCCGTCGATGCAATCGGCCGCGCACAAGCTTGCATGGGAATTTCATGCGGTGATCAAAACCGAGACGGTCTCCTCGATATCGTTGTCACAAATTTCTACAACGAAGTATCAACGCTCTACCTGCAAACCCTACCAGGTATCTTCGTCGATGGTACTCGCAGCTCCAAACTCGGCGTTTTCACCCTCGATCAACTCAGCTTCGGTAGCCAATTCTGTGATCTCGACAACGATGGATGGCTCGATTTCATCGCCGTCAACGGTCACATCGATGACCTTCGTACCGAAAATGTACCTTTGCAAATGCCAACACAAATCCTGCGCAACGTCAAAGGAGAATTCCAATGGCTCCGAAACCCAGCTCCCGGTAAATACTTCCAAGGAAAATGGGTCGGACGCGGCTTGCAATTGATCGATTACAACGTCGACGGAAAACCGGATCTAATCGCAACTCACCTTGATCGCCCCGCAGCTCTCCTCGAAAACAAATCCCGCACCGATTCGCACTTTCTCCAATTCGAACTTGTCGGAACCCAATCCGAACGCGATGCCATCGGCACCGTCCTACATATCCAATGCGAACAAGAATCCTGGACCACTTCCCTCTGCGATGGCGAAGGCTACTTCGGGTCCAACCAACGACTAATCCACGTCGGTATCGGAAATCAATCTAAAATCCAATCCGTGAAATGCACCTGGCCAAACGGTAACGTCGAAACGATCGAAAATCTTCAACCCGATCATCGCTACAGATGGATCGAAGGCCTCGGGCTCCACGAAATATCACTGCAATCAACAGTAAACCCGGATTAACGCAAAGTTCAAAAACCCAAATAGGTACTGAATAAACTTAGCCAACACAAATCTGCTCCCATCGGACCGTTCCAAGAGTAGCACAAGCAGACTCAGCGCTCTGCCCCCACAGGAAATTCAATTTCCGTGGGAGCAGTCTCAAATGGCTGTAAACGCTTCTACCGCCCTACTTCTTCTTCGCGGCCTTCTTAGCCACCTTCTTCGTAGCGACTTTCTTTGCAGCCTTTTTAGCAACCGGGGCCGCCGCAGCCTTCTTCACCGCCTTCTTGGTTGATGCACCCTTGCCAGCTGCACTCTTTGCCGCCCCACTCTTCGACTTGCTACCACCAAAAATCGCTGCCCAACCAGCCGCATACTTCTCATTCGTTCCTACGCGCGTAATCGTCATCATCACTCCTCTTCTTCGTGGTTCTTCGTGGTTCTTCGTGTTTATCAATCTAAGGATACATCGTAGCCGATCGCATTGAACGCGAGGAGTTGAAAGCAAGAAGTAATTCTCCCGAATCCAATAGCGCTCAGCGTTATGGCTCCTATTAGCTTATAAATTCTCAGTAGGTCAAGCCTTACTTGGATTTCGAATCGGTGTTTATAGAACCTGCTTCCTCGGGCTCTGCGTTGACTACCCCAACAGGTTCACTCGCCAACCTTGCAATCTCCTGAATGATGCTCGGCAAAAACACTATCCCCGAATAATGATCCGCAGGCAACTCAACATGATGCTCCTGCGGTAACTTCGCCCCCTGCACGTACAACTTGGAATTCTCCGGCGGAACTACCGTGTCCTTCGATCCGGAATAAACCCAAGTCCTCTCAGGGGAAACGCGATGTGCCAAACGCATCGGCTCTATCGTGTACAAAGCCTCCTTCGCCCGCTCCATACTGATCCCACTCTTAGTCAACTCCTTCCGCGTTCTCTCAGCATCCCGGTCCCCATTGGCCAACACACCGTACAAATCTCCACCCGCCAAAAAAATGACCGACCGATGGTAGACACTGTCCAAACCAGTCGTAGTCGCCACCACAAATCCTCCCAAACTCGTCCCCTGGATCGATACTCGCTGCGGATCAACACCAGGTAACACCCGCACGGCATCATAAGCCCTCCGCGCATCGGCTATCCCCTGCTTGAGACCCGAAATCAACGATTCACCCTCCGATTTTGTAGAAGCCGGATTGCGACGCATCCCATAAGTCGGCAATTGCATCAAAAACGCATGCACCCCTTGATTGCTTAGCCCACGCGCTATCATCTTGCCTACCGTCATTCCTCGCCCCGACTCATGTACCACCACAATTCCAGGTGCTTGATCCAATTTCTTACCCTTGCGCGTCGCTTGATACCACTCCACCGCCACCAAGTCATTGATCGGATCCCCAGAAGGCATCGGAGAAGCAAACCTGACGATGCGGTCGATTCCACTGCCCCGTTGCTTCTCGTCAGGTGCGTCGATGCGAACGTCAAAATTTCCGTTCTCCCAACACAGTCCGTCCAAGCACTCCTTCGCATCAACCGAAGACTCTTCCTCAATCGCTAACCTTAAAGAATCCCTCGCCTGAAATACCCGACCAACATCACTGTGCGAAACACCACGCTCCGGTATCTCTACCGACATCTCACCCAACAGTCCAAACAAATCCAGTTTCACATACGGTCGATCCGCAGCTACCTCCTTGTGACTCGCATTCGCCACATACAACAACCCATCCTCAGGCACGAACAACACATTATGCAAATTGGAATTCATGGCAACCGGACGACACATCAACTCCGTGGCAACCTTCGTGTCGATCTTTCCGTAATTCGCCTTCACTCGCCGCTTGAGCTCATCAAGCCGGGAACCAGCCGATAAGACAACCGCATTCTCGATCCCATCTCCCAACAACGCGTGCGCCTCACCAGGCGCTACAAACTCGATCTTCTGCGGTGTCGCTGCCACCCCAACCGCCTTCTTGGTCTCTCCATCCGCAAAGACATAGTAGTACTCACATGTCCTCGGACTATCAGCCCATAACTTCTGAACCTCCTCCAACGTGTCGCACTCTTCCATCGCTCGACGCATCAACGTCGCCATCGGCACCCCATCCCACTGCCCCTCTCCTCGACCACCCATCTCACCAAGAGATATCTTCGCAGCATTCATACCGCTGACACTACCAGTGAATCCTGCATACCCAATGTTTACGAACGGTAAAAATCCCTTCGGTGCAACCACAAAGGTCGTCGCAGCATCCTGCAAGCCTATCGCAGTCATGTAATCTAAAACCCGCCCGTGATACAACTTGCCATCCACCGTCGCATCACCAAACACCGCAAACCCTGAACAATGAAACAACTCAGGGAATACATTGATGCTCTCCACCATGTGCTCATCGAGCTGCAATGCTTTTGCCATCGCCCGCGTCTCCGCCATGTGACGCTCTGGAATATAGGGCTTTAACTGCCCAAAAGCCCGATCCAAATCCTTGCGAAACCAACGCCCCGTAGCAATCGTCTGCGCAAATCCAAAACCATACAACACAGAATCAATACAACGCATCGATTCGGCTTTCAATAACTCTCCATGCGCCTTGCCAATCTCCTCGGGAGTCCCAGTTAATAATACCACCCGATGCCCCTCTACCCATCGCAACTCCCCATTGGCTACCTTGCGATTCTTCTTCACCGGATCCGTTAAACGACTCGACGGTGCCAATACCTCCGCTGCTCGCCGAACCCCACGAGCTATGGTTCGCTCAATCTCCCTTCGCTCCATCTCCTCTTGCTCAAAGTCCCCCCAATACTTTGCTATCCAAGCCTGCGGAGTTATACCACTCCCCAACATCTCCTTTAAATACAAGTCACCCGCTCTAGGACTCAACTCCAATCGAGCGCTGATCCCCTCTCCCTCTACATCCACCCTCGCAACCACACCTGCCTCCATCCCCACGCGTATCTTCTTGTCCACTATCCACTCCGAACGATCCTCCTTACGCAACTTCCCTTCCGAGGACTTGCCCCCATCACCCACCACAGCACTCTGCAATGATCCCGCAGATAATAAGACTTGCGATAACGTTCCACCATCTAGCAATTTCACGAACTCTACCGAAGTAGACCACTCACTCGTTCCCCGAATCGAACGCTTGAGAATGTCCTTCGTCCCCAAATGATCCTCTTCGTCTACGCCCCCTACCCCCCAAAACACCTTGCGGTGCTTTGGCAATACCACCGCTGTAAAGTCCTTCGTTCGCACTAAGGTCAACGCATACTCCGGATGCACTAACACCAACTCAAAAGCATCATCCGAATGCCGAACTAAATCAAACTTCACTTCCTGTGCCTTGTTATCAATCGGAATCGTCCCACCTCCCGTGATCCGATACTCTCCCGTTCGCAACTGTAGCGCTGCGAGCCACGGATCGAGCTGCTCACCAAGCTGTCGGACGACCTGCTCACCAACCACTGGAACCGATGGCTTGCCCGCCCCCTGCTTCTCCTGCGCTACGACCGAAGTCGCACTAGCCCAAAGAAATCCAATGCCCAACGCCAAGACAACTACCTGCAAAACAACCCGCAGCTCACTGCGCACAAACCTAGCGATACATGACATCGGGATCTCTCCGGAAGAGGAAGAAAGCAGTTCACCAACCTCGAAAGAAGGCTAACTAAACCAACGATCAAGGAACCTACAGTGTAACGGCCAGAGAATCTCTCCCGCAACGCGACTAACAGCAATATCCCAGCTTTTTTACCGCACCATCAGCTCCTTCGCACGGGCGATCATCCCCTCCGCTTGCTCCCGACTCCCCGCCTCTGCAATCAATCGCACCAAAGGCTCCGTGTTGCTCGCCCGCAATAACAACCAACCATCCCCCCAATCAAGCCGAACTCCATCCTCCAAACTCACGCTGTCGGCTTGCATCGATTCCTGCAGCCGATCAA
>JBEICB010000238.1:0-6808 GCA_040373655.1 Pirellula sp.
ATGTCCTAGGCCTCTAGACGACGGGGCCGGTCATTTGGGATGCGAAAGTGTACGATGCCATTATGCGGTGTCAAGCCGAATTCGAGAATCCTTCCACCCGCGAAAAGGATTCCCTACTCGAAAACGGTTTACTTGGACTCTTCCGGTGCCGCTTCACTCGCAGACGACTGAGAAGATTCCGAAGAACTATCACCCTCTTCGCAAGCTCTCAAAATCGCATCGTAAATCTCTCGCCGATGCACCGGCACCTCCTTCGGCGCTTCTACACCCAAGCGCACCTTGTCGCCCCGTATCTCAACGACGACAATGGTGATCTCGTTGTTGATGACGATGCTTTCGTTCTTCTTTCGAGATAATACTAACATGACTTCCTATCCTCCATTCCTGGTCTGGCTTTCCTTACTGTCCGTCATTCCCTACGCTCGCATCCCTTACTAAGGCATTCCGTCTTTTTCTATCCCGTGCTCGGGAGCGAACCAATCTTGCCCAGTCGATCCGCTTCCCTCACGCGTTTTGTCGCTACAATCAACGTTGTAAGTCTTGTAATCCCAATAGCCTTCGTTTCCACACAATCATTCAACTCTAAATCCATACCCCCCGTAGTCAAGAAAAACCGAACATTGTCAAGCTGAATTTTTTGAAAAATTCTTGCTGCGAACTCACGGTTTACCTAACCGTTAACGTCCCCACATTCCTCACGCGCACATACCGATGAATTTCTCTACCTCCAGTTTGTCGGATAGTCGCCCCACAACCGCTCCTCCCCGCCCAAATGGCCTTTCCACACCCCACCGAGCCCATTCCATGAACTGGTGGGGAGAGAATTTCTGGCTCGATGCCTTCGGTGTTCTCCTGGTCCTGTTCCTAGTCGCCGGCGAACCTACCCCAGCGGTCAACGAACCGCATTACTGGACAAAAGCCAAGCATTTCTGGGACTCTGGGTTCGCCGCCGGCGATATCTTCATCGACTCGGGAAACGCTCATTGGCTCTTCTACGCTAGCTTCGGACTCCTAACCAAAATCTTCCCGCTCCCCACCGCCGTCTGGGTCGCGCGCTTCATCCTCTGGGGTTCGCTGGCACTCGGTTGGACTTGGATGATGCACGGATTCTGGGGGAAAACTCATGACCCACATTCGGCTTTGCGAACCGATCCCCTCCCCGCTTCACCTCCCAAAATTGGCTTGATCGCTACCCTCTCCGCCACCCTCTGGCTCGCGGGAATGTTCTGGGGACACTTAGCCGGAGAATGGGTCGCCGGAGGAGCCGAAGCCAAAGTCGCTGCCTACGCTTTGATTTTCTTCGCCTTCGGATTCTTCTTTCGCGAACGACGCACCGCCGCTTGGATGTGCCTCGGTACCGCTTGCGCCTTCCACGTCGTGACCGGAATCTGGGTCATGCTCGGCTCTATCTGCGTCAGCGCAGCCCTAGAAGCCCTCGATGGACGCCCAAAGAACTCCTGGAACACCATCGCGATCGATTGGTGGCTCAAACACGGCTGGGGAATTCTTCTAAGCACCGCTGGACTTGTCGTCGGCGTTGTTCCTGCAGTGATCATCGACTGGGGAACTCCAACCGTCGTTACCACCCAAGCCGCCTTTATCCAAGTCTACAGCCGACTCGGTCACCACCTCGCTCCTAGCATGTTCGCAGCAGCTCGCTGGCAAGCTTTTTTAATTCTCTTGGGGATCACCGTGGTTCTGGCCGCATGTGGCGGATTACTCGCATTTTTCAAGCTTTCTCGGTTCTTGTCATCCTTCAATTCGAACGCCAGCAGGACAAATACAACAGCACGAAAACTACCGGCAACCAAAAACCAACTCTTGCACCGAAGACCAATCGGACTGAAGTGGATCCTCGGACACGCACTGTTCGCTATCAGCATCGCAAGCGTCGCTTGTGTCATCGATTTCGGCGGAAGTGGATTGAGCCGCGAAGTGGTCGCAAAAATTCTCAAGTACTACTGGTTCCGCTGGAACGACGTGGCGATGCCAATGGCCGCGATGGCTCTCGCCATCTGGCTCGCTAGCAGCATCACCTCCGCTGCTTGGAAACGCTTCGCGTTCCTTACGCTGATTGCCGTAGGCGGAGCATTGGTGCTTCAACAATTTGCTCGGCATCGCCAAGAATGGGTCGGCTCGGGCGAGAAAGCTCGGTTGCTCAATCGATCCGATTCCCGGGAAGAACAAGAGGCCGAACTGCGAGACTGGCTCGCCGTTTGCCAGTATATCCAAGAAAAAACCGAACCTGGCGAACTTTGGCTCACCCCACGCAACCAACAAACCTTCAAATGGCATACCGGACGCGCCGAAGTCGCCGCTTGGAAAGATATGCCTCAAGACGCAGCTTCGGTCGTAGAATGGGCCCGACGACTAAACGAAATTTACCCAACCGACTCCGAGCGCAAACTGCTACCTTGGTCCACCGAGAAAATTTCCGAACTGTATCAACACTATCGGTTTCGATACGTATTGATCGATAGACGCATCCGGGGACAATCCCCTCCATTGCTCCCGTTGCTTTACCCACAGTCAGACGACGAAAACGCAACTTTTTCCGTATTCGAAGTTCCGAACCTCTAGCCCACCACACCCCTGCACCCTTCAGCCTGAACACCGGACCGACGCTTGAACAAAAAACGACCTCAACCCACCTCGCCGCAAAACGCCAAAAAAGCGGCATCAGGGAAAAACTCGTCAGGGACTAAACCCGCCGCAGCGGCCAAGCCTTCGGCCGCCAAAGGGTCTTCGTCCCCTGGCGTGACCTTCAAAAGCATTGCTGAAAATCGCCGAGCCAAACACAACTACGAAATCCTTGACTCCGTCGAGTGCGGAATCGTTCTTCATGGCAGCGAAGTAAAAAGCTTGCGGAACGGCCGTTGCAGCATCGAAGAGGCCTACGCAAGGTTCAAAGACGGAGAACTTTGGCTAGTTGATTGCGAAATCGATGAATATCGCCAAGCCACCATTTGGAACCATCCAACCAAGCGGATGCGAAAATTACTTTTGCACCGACGCGAGCTCGATCGATTCGCCGGCCGAGCAAAAGAACGAGGGCTGACGCTGATCCCGCTGCGGGTGTACTTCACGGACCGCTCGGTCGCCAAGTGCGTGATCGCACTTTGCAAAGGCCGAAAACTGCATGACAAACGAGAAGTGCTCAAAAAAGCAGACGCGAGGCGTGAAATCGACCGGGCGATGAAAAACAAACAACGCCGCTAAGGGAGCAAGCCCAAGGCTCCCACTAGCAAACCAGGAACGGAAAACGGTGTAAATGCTCACAATCAATCGACAAGATCCCGCCTCAGTTCCCTCAGGAAAACTGCTGCTCATCAAGGACTTGAAAAAGTCCTACGCGGATCCTTCTGGGGGAAGAATGACCATTCTTGATGTCCCCCATTTCTCAATGGCTCGAAGCGAACAAGTCGTCTTGCGTGGAGAGAGCGGTGGGGGCAAAACCACGTTTTTGCACGTAATTTCAGGATTGGTTCCCGCCGATAGCGGATCGATTCAACTTGAAGGTGTCGAGCTGACCGGGTTTTCCGAAGCCAGACGGGACCGTATCCGAGCCGCAAAAATGGGGTACGTCTTCCAAACCTTTAACCTCCTGCCCGCCTTCACCGCGCTCGAAAACGTCCGATTGGGCATGACTTTTGGCGGCAAAAAAATCGAGCCGGAACGGGCCAAAGAACTACTTCGCCGCGTCGGGCTTGAACAACGCATGCACTATCTGCCAAGTCAATTATCTGTAGGGCAACAACAACGCGTCTCGGTCGCCCGAGCGCTTGCCAATCGGCCCTTATTGCTTCTGGCCGACGAACCGACCGCGAATGTCGACCCGGCGAACCAAGACCGAATCATCGAATTGATCGCGGAGACTTGCCGCGAAGAATCCGTCGCGTTGCTTTTGGTGACTCACTCCGATGCGGTAGCGGGCCGGTTCTCACGCGTAGAACGTTTGGAAAACATCAATCGAGCCGCAGCCCCGAAGAGTGCAGGTCACACCCTGAGCTTGGGAGGTGCACAATGAATCTACTAGCCATCGCCTTGCGAAATCTCTGGTATCGCAAATTAGCCTCGTTCCTCACCGCACTATCCATGGCACTCGGCGTAGCGTTGGTCGTGTTGGTACTGACCATTTCAGGGGTGATTGAAAAGTCCCTCGAGAGGACGAGCAACGTCGGATACAACTTGATCATCGGCGCAAAGGGTAGCCCGTTACAGTTGGTCTTTAACACCGTGTTTTTCTTGAGTAAACCGGTTGAAAACATTCCGTACTCCTACTACATGGAGTATCTGCCGGGTGAGGGGAGGCAACAGGAGCTTGCGAGAATCGGAGGGGTACTCAAAGAGCCGCAGCGGGCGGGATTGTATTCGTTTTTGATGAAGGGTGGCTTTGCTATCCCGCTGTGCATGGGTGACTATGTCGATCAGTTTCGATGCGTCGCGACAACACCTGCGTACTTTGAATTGCTCAAGCACGGGGATCGCAACGACCAGGATTACGCCTTCTCTCAAGGAAGGAATTTCGTTGATTACTCCGAGGAAAACGGGTATTTCGAAGGAGTCGTCGGTTCGCAAGTTGCGACCACGCTTGGTCTAAAAGTCGGGGACGAAATCTTTGCTTCTCACGGTGCGGAAGGGGGAGAATCGCATGGACAAGGGTTCCGGGTTGTGGGAATTCTTGCCCCGACGGGCACCCCGAACGACCGAGGGGCTTTTGTAAACATCGAAGGCTTTTACTTGCTCGAAGGGCACGTTGCGCCGGATCGGGACGAAGAATCCGGGCTCGAAAAGACCGGAACGGCGGTCGGGCCGGCACGAGAAGGGGTGAAATCCAAAGCACGCCTGCCGATCGAGAAGCGAGAAGTCACCGCAATTTTGCTCAAACCCAATGGATTTGCGGCGATTGGATTAGAGAAGCAAGTCAATAAGACCAAGTTTGCGCAGGCCGTCTCCCCGATCGCGCAGATTGAAGGATTGCTGGGAGTTTTTGTTCGGCCACTACGCTGGGCGCTGCTTGCACTGACCAGTCTGGTCGTCATTGTCAGCGCGATCAGCATCTTGGTCAGCATTTACAACAGCATGAATGAGCGGAAAAAAGACATCGCTGTCATGCGGGCTTTGGGGGCATCTCGCGACCACATCACCGCCATCATCCTACTTGAATCCCTATTGATTGCGATCGCGGGTGGAACGGTTGGCTGGCTAGTCGGACATGCTTTGGGGCCCTTGAGCAACCCATGGACGATGCCGACAACGGGAGTACGGATCGACTGGTTCGCCGTGCAATCGCAATGGGAATGGTGGATCGTTCCAGGGCTGATTCTCGTTGGGACACTTGCGGGCATTCTCCCGGCAATTGCAGCTTATCGCACCCCGGTGGCGAAGTCCTTGTAATAGGATTTTTAGGGAATGGACGGGTATCTAACGGGGACGACTGACGTGCAAACCTGGGAAAAACTGAGTGAATTACTGAAGTCAATCAGGCTCGTTTGACGATCACTGGCGGGCCATCGAATGGGTAGTGGAACCGATTTCAAAATTCCGTTTGACAGAAGGGAACGAATCGATACACTTGCCCGTCCATTTTGGGACCGCGACGGTTGAACGAAATGGGCTTCGCGCCCGTAGCTCAGTTGGTTAGAGCGCGTCGCTGATAACGACGAGGTCCGTGGTTCGAATCCACGCGGGCGCATTGGATGGCGAAGTAAGAAACGGTGATTGAAAAAGCATTCGACAAGCAACCGACGGTTGCTTAGAATGCGGACTCGAAAACCAAACACGTCGGAGTTTGTTGCGAGGTGTCGAATCAAGGAAACTTGAATCGACTCGCGAACAAGCGAACGAGGTGACAATCAGTTCGGGGGTGTAGCTCAGTTGGGAGAGCATCTGCTTTGCAAGCAGAGGGTCATGGGTTCAAGTCCCTTCACCTCCACTGGAAAATGGTCATCGGGTAACAACCCGAAAGAATTTCGAAAATGGGCCTTGCGGCCAACGCGAAAATCTGGATCATTCTCCTCCCCTGACCGAACGCGAAAGCGAACGGACAGGAAAAGCGAAAGCTTGAGACAGCAAAGCTAAGCGATTAGCGGACGCGACTCAGCGAGTAGTGAGTTGGGTTGGACGAAGCTCACGGTAGCACGACAGCAGGCGAAAGCGGCGGTGCGAAAGTGAGTGAAAGACGACCGAACAACAAAACGTCGAAAGCAAAAATTTGCGATTGACGAAGCCAAGTCGGTGGCATAGAATTCCGACCCCGCTGAACAAGAAACCGTGACAGTCGCAAGACTGGAGTGGTGGAAAGCCAGCGAGAATTTTGATCATTGACAATTTGGTTGGATTGGTAGATGGCATCTAGAAGCATGCTGATTTCGAAAGAAGTCACGTGTGCAACTACAATGTTTGAATCCGGTTCTGTGATACTTCGATGAAGTTCTAGTTTAAGTACTAGGGTGTAGTCGAGGGTTCTGACCGATTCGAACGAGCGTGAATAGAGAAGCGAATTGGAGGTCAGCAACGAATCTGATGCGAGCTCGCAGGAGTTAGGATTAGGTTTGAGGTTGAGATTCCGATGGTCAAGTTACTAAGGGCGCACGGGGGATGCCTTGGCATTGAGAGGCGATGAAGAGCGTGGAAGTCTGCGATAAGCTTGGGGGAATCGACAAACAGGTGATGATCCCGAGATGCTCGAATTAGCTTGTACTGAATCCATAGGTACAAGTGGCCAACCCAGGGAAGTGAAACATCTAAGTACCTGGTGGAAAAGAAAGAAAAATCGATTCCGTAAGTAGCGGCGAGCGAAAGCGGA
>JBEICB010000373.1:0-2971 GCA_040373655.1 Pirellula sp.
AGGGACAACCAAACCTGGAACACAGACACTCTGGCTTGGACTGCAACGATTGAATGATTTTGCAACCGCCTGGGAAAAATTTGGGCCCGACACACATGCCCCAAAAAAAATTTGACGTTCCCGATGTGTGGTACGATGAGGGTTATCACCACCGGCAGAGGTTGTGCCAGCCCTCCGGGCTTGAAACAACCAAGAGTTTCCCTCTGCCAAAGCAACGTAAGGTATGTGCAGCGGTCCACACTAAAACAACCATTTACCACAACATTGCAGGAGCCCCCTAGGCCCCGATAAATTCACGCGCATTAGATCCTGAGGCCTGGAAGGCCGACACAGCCTATGCCGGGGCCCGTAAGGCCCCGGTGACCGGCTAAATGAAGATGCTAAGGCCCGGAGGGCCGACACAACCGAGAACTGCAAAGCTCGCTCAAATCATGATGCGCATTCCCTGTGCTCTTCTATCATCATCTGCTTAATCCATACTCCATATTGTTGTGCCAGCCCTCCGGGCTTAGCGCTTCAGTGGCGCCGCTTACCGGTGGCTACCACCACTGGCAGAGGTTGTGCCAGCCCTCCGGGCTTGAAACAACCAAGAGTTTCCCTCGGCCAAAGCAACGACGGGCGTGTGCAGCAGTCCGCACCTAAACAATCATCTGCCACATACGTTCACCCAGCACATCCATTCAATGCGTGCGGTTCAAATAATGGACCGCGGAACACACCAGTTCAAACATGCAATACTTTCCACCGTCTGGCGAGCGGTGGCTACGGAAGAACCGCTGCGAAGCAAAGCAGACCGCAGAGCATCCGTCCCATCTATATCTACTTTCCACTTTCTACTCTCTCGAGCCATCGGCTCGCACCACTTTCTATTTTCAACTCTCTCGAGCCATCGGCTCGCCCCCCTGCCCTGCTTCGATTCGTCGAAAGAAATCCAGTTTGCACTGATTTGCGTGCGCCGTTTGGTGGTTGTTCGGCTTGTTAGTATTTGGCCAACTAGAATTGAGGGGCTCCGGACTGTTTGCTCGTGGGCGAACGTGCAGTTTTGTCGCTGATACTCGGTGCTGCGTATTGGTCTATACTAGCGTGTTGTGCATGCTGCTTTGTAGCTTGGCAATTTGTTGCATTGCGGACCTCCCGATTTTGTTTTCTTGATGGGCTATGCTGTTTTTTGCCCCCTGCTAGTTCTGCGTTCTTTCACTCGTTCTGTGATTTCCAAAATGACTCAATCAAAAAATCGTTTTGCTCGGCGATCGTTGCTTTCGAATTCGCTCGCTGGTGTTGCTTTATTGTCGGCGGTCCCGTTTCGCTCCAGCCTCGCTAGTTATGAGGTTTCCGCTCAAGCAGGTGCTGTCACCAAGAGCCCGAATGAGCGGATTCAGCTTGGTGTTATTGGGATTGGTCCTCGTTGTACGTATGACCTTAAGGCTATGTTGCCTTTCCAAGATGTTCGCTGTGTAGCCGTTGCGGACGTTCAAGCTACCCGTCGAGACGCAGGGAAAGCCCTTGTCGATGGTTTTTATGGGAATCAGGATTGCAAACTCTATCGCGATTTTCGAGAAGTTCTTGATCGTAGCGATATCGATGCAGTGTTGATCGCGACCGGGGATCGTTGGCACGCGACTGCTTCTATTTTGGCTGCTGAAGCTGGAAAAGATGTCTACAGTGAGAAGCCTTGTGGCATCACGATTGATGCTTGCCAAAGGTTGGCGGATACAATCGATCGAACGAAACGTGTCTTTCAAGCGGGGACGCAGCGACGCAGTGTCCCAAACTTTGTTCAGGCCGTTCAGTGGGTGCATGATGGCAAGCTTGGAAAGCTTGAGTCGATGCATGCGTCGGTTTACGTTCCTGTTCTGGAGAATAATTGGCTGCCTTCGGAAGTGGTTCCTGATCCATCGGTCGTAGATTGGAATTTATGGCTCGGACCGGCCCCGTGGCGTCCTTACAATCACGCCTATTGTGAAGGGAAATGGCGAGGGCAATGGGATTTTGATTCCGGGGCACGATTGCTTGATTGGGGAGCTCACACCGTGGACTTGTGCCAATGGGCGAATCAGTCCGACGGTGCGATGCCAATTGAGTACGAACCGTTTGAAGACAAGATTGTTTGTACCTATGCAAATGGAGTGAAGCTCATTATCGACTTTCTTGCGCAGCCGTTCGGGGATCGTTCACCTCAATACATTACGAGGCTAGGAACTTGTCCTGTCCGATTTGTTGGCACGGAGGGTTCGGTAGAAACGGGTGATTCGGGGGAGATCGTCGTTACAGCAAAAGCTTTGGAGCAAGAGGTTCCGGAAGCTTCGAAGCGAGTGGCTGGTTTGGATGTTACGGCGCATGCAAGAAACTTCTTTGACTGCGTACGAACTCGCCAGAAGCCCGTGGCAAATCAAGAAGTAATGCGACGCTCCCATATCGCTTGTCATGCCGCTGCGATCGCTTGGATTCTAAAACGAAAAGTTGCGATTGATCCGATGACGGAGACATTTATCGGGGATCCACAAGCAGAGATGCTTCGGATGCGACCGGAACGAGAATGGCGATAGAGTTCGCTTGAAGACTTGTTCGCTTGAAGATTTAGAGGAATGCGAGGAGTGATGCGTGACTTCAAAGAGTAGTGAGTAGTCACGCATTCAGGTTCGTGGAATTGAGAATTGGAATTCGAAAGGACTAATCGCGTGATTGCATCCGCTTGAGCTCTTGGGAGATCCTTTCCATCATCTGGCGAATCTCGCGGTTTTCTTCGCGAAGTTGTTTTATCTCTTTCTGCAGTCCCTGCATTGCTTCTTCGCGTACTTTTGGTGGGGACATTGGAGGATCTATCCGTGGTCGAACGAATGCTCGTTCGGGGGCTTGGCGTTCCTTGTCATTTTCTCGCCTATCTGCCTCTTTGCGTTGTTCAGCTTGTCGTTCGCGTTCCGCCATTTCTTCGCGGCGCTGCTTTTCCATGCGTTCAGCTCGCTGACGATCA
>JBEICB010000399.1:0-2272 GCA_040373655.1 Pirellula sp.
CCTGTTCGTTGAATGCGATTCCCAATCGAGGTTTTCGCAAATGTCATGTGCGCTACGCGTGGGTTCAGCCCACTCTTGCGGTCCATCCACCATTGGTACAGTTGATTCCACATCTCAGAAATCTCAAACCTTACAAACGCTACAACCCAACTCTTACGAGGAATCGCGCAATTCCGAAAGGTTTTGCGATCACGAAAACTCCACACAGCTACCCTAGTTCACAGGCAGTTATCCGCGAATACTTCCTACATAACTTTCCGAAAAAAATGCTATTCGGATGATTTACCTACTGAAATTGCCAACAACCGCTTGGCTTCTTCTATCAAGAAATCGATTTCCATAAAGGGTTCATAACCAATATCCTGCCATCGAATCCGACCTTCGGAATCGACCAAAATAGTCCCATGTAATGGCTGCCCCTCAAAATCATCAAAACATCGGTAACTCTTAAAAACATCCAAGTCACCATTAGCGAGCAACGGTAACTCCATCTTTCCTTCATACCTTTGCAGCCCCTCTGCCAAGGTTTCTCCATCCTCTGTGCTCACGCCGATGACCTCGATTCCCAACTGGCGGAACGCCTCAACCTTGGGCGAGATTTCCTTCAATTGCTCCGCACAATGCAGACATCCAAACCCAAGGTAAAAAACCAACAAGTGCGGTTTGCCTCGTAAAGTCGAAGAAGACACAAAGTCCGATTTGGCCCCCTGTAAACTTGCAACACCCTCAGGTACAGGGAGACTCCACGATGGAGCAATCGGCGGAACCCAACGAACTGGTCCAAGCGAATCCAGCACAGGCCGGTCTCCAAGATCTTTACTATTTGGGGCGTCCGTTTCCCAAACTAAATCAGGAAGCACCTGTAATGAAAGCTTCCTTGCCTCACCGAGCAAAACAAAATCTGGTTCCGCCGCCCAAGCCAACTTGGCGCAACGCTCCAACGCCCGCTTTCGATCTTCTTTCCATTCCTCAATCTGTTTGATCTGCGACTCCTTTAAGTCCGTCCTTCCTGAAAACGCTTCCACAGCTTTATTCGAGACCATCGCAAAGTGTAATGAAGGAACTAGTTCTCCTTGCGCTCCATTAAATGCATCTTTGGCTTTTCGAATCGCTAATTCATGCTCGCCCGCTGCCTGACACCAAGTGATCCTCTGCCACAAATCAACTTGCTCGCGTATCTGATTCGCCCGTTGCAACGCTTGGCGGTACTCTCCCTTTGAACTATGAGCGTGAGACTCCAATGCAGCGATGTAACCAGCCAATCGATAAGCACGATAACGCTTCTCATGCAGAGTTCTTTCTTTCGTTCGCTCTTCCTCCGATTTTTCCTTCCATTGCTCTTCGTCAAATTCTTTCGAGACACGATCAACAAAAGGCAAATCTTGCTCTTCACCCCATACGTCCTTTGGAGCAACAGTAGGCTCCGCTAACTGTGGTGCTCGTCGCGGAGACTTCTGCGATTGGGCTGCCTGCAACGTCGCTTCGGTTGGAGTAAACCCCTCCGGCATCGACTCGATCAACAGTCCTCGCCGAGCCTCCCTCATAGTATCAAGTATCCTCTGTCCTTCATCGGCTCGGCCCATTTCAAAGGCCGCGATTCCCTTCAACATTAGAGCTTCGTCAGCCGTTGCACTCCCCTCAACTCCCTGAATATGTGGAGAATCCGCGATTGCAAAAGCAACATCCCATAGTCGAAAAGTACGAAGCACAGAGAGGAGTCGCTGACGCCCGAAGCTTGAACTGCCGCTGCCGCCCGGGGCGTTATACTTCGGATGCCGCGGAAGCTCGATCATGTTTTTTGCCAATTGAATTGCGGCGTTTGGCCTCCCTATGTGAATCCAATTACGGATTAACCACTCATTATTGTGCGCGTAGTTGTGGATTTGATCCGGCATTACTCGGTCGCGTATCATGTGAGCGTGATCTACACGAGCAGAGGCTTCCTGCTGCCAAGCAGCATCCGCATACCGATGCAACCTCGAGTATGTATGCCCCGGCATATGCCACATATGTGCAATCCCGGGAGCACTCGGGCCACACTCCGCCGCTGCAACAATTGCGAGGTTCTCCTTGCGATAATCCCATAGGTGAATTCGAAAGTGATAGGCTGGGTGCCGAGGGTTCTTGCGAAAGATATCGGAGAGAAGTGCATCGAGACCGGCGTAACTTTGAATTTCAAGACCTTGGCTTTGGTTTTGCCAATACTGCAAAACAATCATCGCCTTGAGTTCGATATCCTCAGGATAATCTTGAGCTAAGTCTTCAAGATCGC
>JBEICB010000361.1:0-3285 GCA_040373655.1 Pirellula sp.
CGTGCACCCATCGTTGAGCAACAAGTCTTCAAAGTCGTACAACACACTCTTTAATATCGGCATGTCGATGTGCTCGCGTACAAAATCATCGTGCTCACCAGTCTCGCCATGATGACTCGTCTCCAACACGACATTGACCGTCTCACCCAAACACGAAATCAAATCGATGAACAAATCGAACAAACGCTCTCGCGATACGGAAGCGAGTAGTACCGGAATCGTCGCCCCGCTCTGTGGGTCGACATATTCGTCATGACGGAACCCCTGCTTGGGTACGACTTCCAAGCTATAAGCCGGACGGATCGCATCCGTCAGCTCAAACGTTCCGTATCGGCTACGTTCCATGTGCATCTCTAACTCATCGTGATTCAACTCCGCAAAACTCGACGTCGGTGTCGATCGCGACTCGGAATAATTCTTCTTGGCTGCACCCGAACGAAAACCTGGAAATCCCATGATGCCTATTTCAAACCTGTCCTAGATCAAATCGACCAAAAATGAAACCGAAGTACGTTGGAAACTTCCCGCTCTGCCCAAACCGTACGGCTTGCCCAACCGGGAATACCCAAACATAGGTCAGACTCCAAACCTATGCGTTTGATCCGAAATATTTCCCAAGCTTTTCAGAACCGGATAACCCCTACAACCCCACCGCGCCAGTTGGCATTCACCCAAGAAAGACTCGCCAGCCCCCCCAACCACTGCGCCCCCATCGAACTCCCTGCCGAAACTTCTTCTCGTATCCACTTCCCCACCGGCACCATTAGCGCCCCGAACTAAACCCAACCGCCCACCATGACCCATCTACGTAAACTGAAATACAACACCCCGGCCATCGAGCGATTACTCCTGCCCCTAGCCTTCCTAACCCTCTGCCTCGTTTCAGGATGCTCCCCCTCACCCGATCAACTAGCCTCCGCACGCGCACAACTACGACAAACCATCGGAATCCCCGAAGGCCCCCTTCTTAGCCCCCGCAACGCCACAACGACGGAATCCCCCTCAAACTCCCTACCCAATAATCCATCCAACAACAACCAAACACCTGAAGAAATCGAAACAACCTCCACCCCATGGATCGACCTTAATACTCTTCCTAAACTCCACTGGGAAATCATCTACCTAGGCAACCGACCCGTCGGCTATACCCGACGCTCTGTTGAGTTCGCCAAGAGCGAACTGCTTTCTGCACAAGCCCTCGCGAGACACTCCACAGCCAACCCATTGCTGAGTATCGAAGCCGAAAGCCGCGTTCGAATCAGAAACAAAGGTGCCGAACCCACCGACCAAACTGTCGTTATCTCTACCCTGGAATCACCCCAAGGTGAACTGATCGAACTCCTAGGAAAACTGGAGTTAGGCAACTCCAAACGACGCTTCCAAGGACATACAACCGACTCGGTTTTGTCTCTCGATCAAATCACCTATGACCCTCAAGATAAACCCATCGTCAATACATCGAGCGTACCCTGGAACCCAGAACAATTCGGCCCCTTCGCATTGCAACAGTCCCTCCAACGCCTCCCTATGCGTCCGAAAGAAACTCGCACCATCCGATACCTCGATCCATTTCGTATGGCTGTCTCCGAAAGCCGTCTCGAAGCAATCGATGTCGTTGAAACAATCAACCACTCCGGAAAACTGATATCCTTGCTGGAAATCCAAAATCGTACGATCACCCAAGGCCGCGAAGCGAACTCCACCCTATGGGTCGATAAACAAGGAGTCATCCAAAAATCCTACAACCCTGCACAAGACCTCCTCGCCTTCGCTTGCGATCCGCAAACCGCTCGCTTCGTTCTCTCCAAAGATGAATTCGATGCCATCACCATCAAACCCGTCCCCCTACTAGGCTCACTCCCCAAACGACCAAGCGAATCAAGTATCTTGTTTCGCATCGCAAGCGATTCGCTCTCACTGGTCGATCTGTTCCCCTCAAGATCCAATCAACGTACTCTCCGCTCCTCCCCCAAAAACCTCTCCGTAGAACTCTTTTCTATTCCGCCGTTTGACTCACCATCGACTAACCTAACAAACACCGATCCTCTCGCCGAAGACCCAATATCCCCGGACTCCATCGAACCCTCCGAATCCATTCGATGGGATTCCTCGAACTTTCAACAATGGACCAAAACACAACTTGCCGCCCTTCCTGAAAACGCTTCGATTACAAATCGTGCAGAACAAGCCTGGAAAGCCCTTTCGCAGAACATCCGGCAAATCCCCCTCGATAAGACCATTCAAAACCCTAGCGATACCCTTCGCAACAAACGCGGTGACTGCATCGACCAAGCCCTCTGCATGACCGCGGCACTGCGTAGCTTAGGTGTTCACGCTCGTATCGCCGTGGGACTACGCGCTGACCCCTCCACCGTAAGACCAATACTCGCCTTCCACACCTGGGCAGAATACCATGACGGTACCCATTGGATTCCCATCGACTCCACCGACGAATACTTTGTACTCCCACCAGATCACTTAAAAGTATCTGACTCAAACTTCAACTCGATCAATATCTACGAACCTCTTCTGACTACCATTCGACTCCTCGGACAAATCGAAGCCACCTTAAAACTGACCAAGCCAGACACCAAATCTCCGTAACGAACTCTTCGCTCAAACCCTTTTTCCTCACCAATCTCCCCCTTGTCCCGCTCTTCACTTTCCAAAGCCTGCTCGCTCCTCTTCTTTGTCGCCCTCACTTTGCGACTCGGCGCGGCATTCCTCTGGCAACAACAATGCAACGCAACCGACTCCGCACTTCGATTCGGTGACTCGCACTCCTACTGGACCATCGCCCGAAACCTCCTGCACCACGGCGAATACCAATACGGTAGCGACCAGTCCCGTATCTTCCGCGCCCCGATCTACCCTATGTTCCTAATCCCCTGGGTCGCCACTGAACCGTCCAACGAAACCAACAACGCGACCCTCCTCGCTCCAATAAACCCCAATAGCGTTCTCGCCGCTCGCATTTGCGGGTGCCTACTCGGTGCTGCTTGCATACCACTCCTAATGCTCTGGGCCTACTTCCTGCAATCTCACATCCCTAACCATCCACCCCCTACACCCCTTATCGCCGCACTCTCCGCTGGAACCCTCGCCTCCCTCTACTGCGGAGCTGTCGGCATGAGCATCTTCATCCTCAGTGAAGCCGTTGCAACTCCTCTGTTCCTACTGTCCACCTACGCCTGGTGGCTCGCCACCTTCCACCCACATCACTCCACAAAACCAAAACGCCTACTGTGCATCGCAGCAATCACCCTCGCTCTGACTTGCCTTTGC
>JBEICB010000202.1:0-8701 GCA_040373655.1 Pirellula sp.
AACCCGCCAACGAATCTGCATCCAACAGGCCGGTAACTTTTGCATGCTGTACTAGCCTCCTCGCTGCTGCTAAATCACTCGCTAACGAAGGCTTATCGGTCGATGTACTAGCTTTCGAACTAGAGTGCTTTGGCGTCACTCCAACCTCTGGAACCGGAATATTGGGCTTAGCAATCTTTGGAATTGCGACAGAACATTTCTTGCAAACCAACTTTCTTACTCGTCGACTACCACACTCTTCACAGGGAGCTTGTGTGACTGAGCCCCAAAGCCAACCTATAAAAACCCAAAACAGATGCCCCAAGATGCTAACGACGAATAAAAACAAACCGACACCAAAAAGAAATTCCATGATGACTTCCTAACTCTCTCGCCGAGGGTTTATCGCAAGTTCGATGGAAAAAGCGCTCGAACCCGTCCAATCATGCTCATCAAAATGATTCCCAACACGACCAAGCCAATTCCGAAGATTGCTTGAAAATCCCATCGTCCTAAAGATGGGTCTTGCGTGTACCAAGGGAGGAATACACTCCCGGCAACGCATAAAACCAACATCCCAATCACCATTCGTGTTCGATAGAAAAGCGCGCTCGCAGCGAGCAACATCGGATACGCGATCAACAACAAACCGCGAGGCTCTTGCGCATTAGCGATCAATGCCGTGGTACTAACTACGTCGAGGATTCCCCAGGCACTTCCAAACAACCACCAATTCTTCGGATGATACGTCAGTCGTTGCAATGGAAAACAAGCCAGAAACCACACCCCTAAAATTCCGAACTGCAACGCCGAATTAGATTGCGATAACCCAAGTAAATGAGAAGCGGTAACAATGATTGCTACCGCTAAGATCGCGACAACGTGTGAAACCAAACCAGGATATTTGCGCCACGCATGCCGAAGCCGAATCGTCCAAGTTTTTCGCCGGACAACAACTGGAACCCCCGCCAACCAACGCTGTAAATCTTCTGCGAGTAATTGAGCACTGCGATAGCGCTGACTCGGATCCTTCTCCATCGCAACACTACAAATCGCATCCAACTCAAATCCAACCTTGCGATTCCAAACCGATGGAGCTAACGGGTCACGATGCTTGACCTGCATCAAGATGTCAATTGGGCTCGGCCCTACAAACGGTGCTCGTTTACTCAGTAAGAAATACAAGATCGCACCCAATGCATACACATCGCTCGCAATCTCATCTTCAAACTTTGCTGATCCAACTTGACCTACGAGTGACCCGCCCCTGGCAATCCCACCAGACTCCAATCGCTCAGGAGCCATGTATGCAGGTGTTCCCATCACCCGCTCTGCATCCTCTTCACCGCCATGCTGCACAAGCTTCGCCAGACCGAAGTCGATGATAAATGGGTTGAGCTGTGAATCTACTAGCACATTGCTCGGTTTCAAGTCGCGGTGAATCACTCCTCGCTCATGCGCATGCTGTATTGCAGTTGCCAACTGCACAACCACTTGAACCGACTCCCTAACATCGATGTCTCGGCGCTGAGACATTGCCGCAAGCGTGTAACCGTCTACCAATGGCATCGTGTAGTAAACCAAAGCACCTCGCTGACCTACCTCATAAACCGGCAAGATCCCAGGATGCACTAACCTGCCTGCTGCCTTCGCCTCTCTTAAAAACCGGACGACTTCCAACTCGTCTGCATATTCACCCGAACGGATTATCTTTAGTGCAACAACTCGGTCCAGTTTCGTGTGCTTCGCGCGATAAACCACCCCCATCCCGCCACGATCCAACTCGTCGAGCAATTCGTACTCACCGAGCCGATCACCAATCTTCAGTCCAAAACTTCGTTTGTCTTCATCCCGCCCCTGAGAAAATCGAATCAAGTGCGTTGGAAATCCGCTACCTGACGAGTTCTCAACGTTCACTGAATTCCAACGAGGCAACGTATCTAACTCTGCATGCATCCTCAAAAAATCATCGATGTCGTTCGCGAAATGAGGGTATTTGGCCGACAGTCGCATCGCAACCTGCTCGCAGAGAACCCCCGGCGCCAAGAGAACTTCAGCTAAAACGGCATCCAAAGTCTTGTCATCCACCAACTCAACTTTATTCCCCACCGGGTCATCGTGAGAATCAGAAGCAATAGAACCTCCTACAATGGACTCTCTGGGGGAAACTCCTGATACAGGTTGTGGATCCGATGGATACATGGTTGGCCTTCGGCGTGAATCAGGCTTTGCACTATAAACTGACTTTCCAAGTAGACGCTCTATCGCCAACTACCAATTGGAATAGGAAAGAACTCTCTTTGGTTCTAATCTAGATACCGCTGGCAAAAAAACTTGGCGCGGAATTCTAAAAAATCTCAGACTTGCGGAATTCAAGCCAATTCCGAACGCATCACCTTCATCGCTCGATAAAGCAATCCCGCCACTGCATCCGGCGATTTCCCAAGCTTTTCTGCGATTTCTGCCAAGGAATGGTCTTCCCAGTACCTTAAAAGCAACACCTGCTTCTGCTCGGGACTTAACTTCTCAATCGCACCCAAGATCCGCTCCTGATCCTCGTGCGTCTGCAAAGCCAACGACGGACTAGTGTGTCCACCATCGAGATCGAGCGCCTTGACGCCGCTTGCATCGCCATTCGAACTGCTTCCGCCCGAATCGCGTTCCAGACTCCTTTCGCGATCAACGTTTCTACCAAGCCGATGGAAACTTCTCGAGACCCCACGCGTCACATTCAATAAAATCGCTTTGAGCCAACCCGCTTTCGCCGCGTCCCCCTGTCCACGCCACTGCTCCTGAGACTCAACCGCCTGCAGCATCGTTTGCTGGACAATATCCGAGGCATCGACTTTCTGGCGAAGCGATCCCAGCAGCTCACGCTCAGCCAACGCTTTTAAAAAAGGTCGAAATCTTTGCAAGTCGTCCTGACTCGCCGATGACGAATCCGATTTCGATGAATCAGGCGACCGAAACTCCACAGCGAACTCCTCGACCTGTCGCAAGGCTTCTACTAGCCCAAGTAAATTCCAAGTATACTCAGAAAAGTCCGAACCGGCACGGCATTTCACGCGATCTTTCAACAACCCGTTCGTTCATTACTAAAAACTGCCCAAAGCCCAAGTCTATGACAAAACCGCCAAAGCCGAACGTCCTGCGACGCGTCCTTCCACCCATCCTTGGTGGACTCTCTGCGTTCCCAATCGCTCTAGCAATCCTTTGGTACGGTTTCGGAAAAGATATCGGTAACTCAGGTCCAACCGTCGCCAAATATGTTCCTTGGATCGTCCCAGAACATCTCCGAGGACGTTATCGATGGAAGTACGACCCGAATAACCGGGATGCTGATCAGCCGATTAAATCCTTCGACGCTCCCAAAAACCTCGATGCTGGCGAATTTGGCCGGATCGGCGGAAACAATAAGCCCTAACGCCCAGTTCCAAATCGCTCCCTTATACTTCACCGACCTGCGAGGCGTTCCCATGAAGAACCGATCCCCTTGGCACCTCAACAGATTTTGGCAACTTTATAAACTCCATCCTGCGAAGCAAACACTGCCACTCCTGGTATTGACCACGATGAGTCTGTGTTCCTTCGTTGGATGCAAACCCGAAGAAGCCGCAAGACAAGAGGAGGAAGCCGCGATAGCAGCAGCAAAAGAAGCTCAAGCAAAAGCAGCTCAACAAAATCTTCAAGCTCAAAAAGCGGGTGTCGGAGTCGGCGAAAAAGGACGGAGCCTCGAAGGAGGTTCCGAAAACAATCCGGCCACACTGATTTCCGGACCTGCCGCCGCTCTCTTCCGAACCAAAGAAAAGATAGCTTTCGAAATTCAAATTCCTAAAGCCATGAGTCTCTACATGGCAGAAAAAGGACGAAACCCACGCAACCACGATGAATTCATGCGAGACATCATCGAATTCAATCGTATCCAACTTCCTAAACTCCCCGATGGTATGCTCTATCGATACCTTCCGGAAAAAGGAGACCAAGGGGAACTGTGGGTCATCCCCGAAAAAGAACTGCAGCCGAGCAACTGATTCCTTAAGTTCCCCACCGCTGCATCTTCGCATCCCTTTGGCAACTGACGTTGCGTCCTGCAAAGGCATTTTGCTATGACCTCCGGTTGATCGTGCGCCCAGTGGTTGAGGGTCGCCTTACCCGGGAATCCCCACCGTAGGCACGCACGCAAGGGGTTCGTTCTGTGTCACTTTTAGTTGCAGGGGAATTTGATGCTGCTGGGGATCGGTGTGCCGCGATCTTCTCTCCTTCACCCCCTCAGTGAGCGCGCTGACCTGTCCACCGCGCCTCGAGCACCCGCGTACCTAGACTACACTCGCTTCATCGGAGTTGTACTGCTCTTAAGCACTTTGCTCAGCGGCTGCGCTTCGCAAAGGTACCTGGAACCTCGCCGCACACCAATCAACCCACTGACCGAATCTCTAAACCTGCTCCACCGCGACGGACCTCAACCAACCGGTCGTACACTCTCTCTACTGAGACACTACGACGTACTCGATGTCTTTCATCGCAATCCAGAACTTGCCCTTGAACGCCTCCAAGATTTTGCTTCCGACGAAAAGGGAGCTGAGAAAACCTACGCAATCGCTGAACTAGCTTACATCCTAGGTGTTCGCTATCAAAAGGGACAACAGCTCGGCAAAGCACTCGACATGTACTCGGTTGCCGTCAGCAACGCCTACCTGTATCTCTTTAGCCCCGAACTCGATGGATCGCGAAATCCATATGATCCACAGTTCCGCGGAGCTTGCGATCTATACAACGCAGCTCTCGAATCGAGCCTGCGAATCGTCAGCACACAAGGCAACCTGCGACCAGGCCTGAGCTATCGTATCACCACCGATGATGCTTCGCATAACGTCCAAGTCATCACGCGTGGTCCATGGACAGACGAAGATTTTGGTGAACTGAAATTCTGCAGCGAATTCAAAGTCAAAACGATCGACGCAGGAAATGTCACCTACGGCATCGGAGTTCCTATGGTCGCCGTTCGCAATCGCCCTGCCAACGGATCTGGCGACGAGAAATACTATCCAGAAGGATTATCCTTTCCCGTTACCGCCATCCTGCGAGTTACCACGCCACACGTCCACTCCGCACAAAGAAATGCAAGTCACGGAAATGCGAGTTACGGTTCAATGATTCAGGGCGCGAAACACCGCCATCCCTGCGTCCTCGAATTCCATGATCCACTCTCATCGACAGATATCGAACTCAATGCACGTGTTGTCCCAATCCAATCCGATCTGAGTACCCCTTTAGCTCACTTCCTCGAAAACCCAAAATTCAAAGAGCAAACCGATAGCACCACAGGCCTGCTGTTCCCAAACCAAACAGAAAAGCTCCGCGGCGTGTATATGCTCGAACCCTACGACCCGGACCGCATCCCTGTGGTTATGGTCCATGGCCTTTGGTCCAGTCCGATGACTTGGATGCCCATGTTCAATGACTTGCGATCGTTCCGCGAATTGCGAAAAAACTACCAGTTCTGGTTCTACCAATATCCCACCGGTCAACCCTTCTGGATCAGCGCAACTCAAATGCGAGCCGACCTTGCGGAACTACGTCGCTCCCTCGACCCGAACTTCGAACATCAAGTCCTCGATCAAATGGTTCTCGTCGGCCACAGCATGGGCGGCCTAGTGTCACGGATGCAAACAATCGAAAGCGGCGAAGAATTCTGGCGCATCCTCAGCGATGCACCTTTCGAAGATGTCCAAGCGAGCGAAGAAGAAAAACAACGACTCGCATCTGTGCTCTTCTTCCATCCAAACCCTTCCGTTCAACGTGTCATCACCATCGGTACCCCCCATCGCGGCAGTGACTACGCGAACGATTACACACAGTGGCTCGGACGAAAACTCATCACCCTTCCGTCGAGCTTAATCGAAATGGGAAACTCCCTGATTCGACAAAACCCCGACGTGTTTCGAGATACCGAACTCTTGATCACCAAAACAAGCATCGACTCCCTAAGCCCCGATAGCCCGATCTTCCCCGCCCTGCTCCGCGCACGCCGAGCCCCCTGGGTGCGCTATCACACCATCATCGGCATGCTCTAAAAAAACCGCTGGTTCACCAACGAACCAATCGACTCTGACGGGATCGTCTCCCTGCAAAGCGCACAAATAGATGATGTCGAAAGCGAGATTGTCGTCCAAGCAACCCACGGGTCTGTTCACACCACCCCACGAGCCATCCTCGAGGTGCGACGCATCCTGATCGAACACCTGCACGAAGTCAGCCAACAACCAATCCTCGCCTCTCGATTAAAACTCTCCGAAGAGTGGAAATTAGCACAACGCAACTTACCCCCCCGTCCACAACCCACTTTCACGCACCCTTTATACCCTGCACCACCTTCGCCCCCACCAAACCTCGCATACCCCTCAATGGATAATTACCAACCCTCAGCACGCCTGGTAAGGTGATCACCCTGACCTAGTCTTTCCGCTGTGCGATTCTTGGGACTTCGAGTAAACTATCCAGGGTAAACGACCCAGGGCGTTTTCTATGGGGATGCTCTTGCTCCGTCCGTGGAACTCCTGACCGCTGTTTGATTTGCCTAGCGACCTTGGCACCCCGCAACCTTGGCAACCCGTGTCCCTTACAAACCGTTCCTCGCATGATTCCCATCGAATTCAACGGCGTAAAATACCAAATACAACCAGACACACCGCTTCACGTATTCCTCGAAGCCTTCAAAATATCCAAGCGTTTCTGCGCCATCGAGATCAACGAAGAGATTCTTCCGAAAACCCAATTCGATTCTTACATCATCAAAAAAGGTGACGTTATAGAAGTAGTCACTCTTGTAGGTGGCGGTTGATGAACGACTCAAACCATCGCCTTTCCATCGCCGGCATCACCCTCGCAAGCCGAGTGATCGTCGGTACCGGGAAATATGATACCCTCGATTTGATGCGATCCTCGCTAGAAGCTAGCGGATCCGATTGCGTCACCGTCGCCGTCCGTCGCGAAAAACTATACGACCGAGACGGAAGGAACTTGCTCGAAATGATCGATCTCGATCGCTTCACCCTCCTTCCCAACACCGCCGGCTGCTACAACGCAAAAGATGCTGTTCGCGTCGCACGGATGGGCCGAGAAATCCTGCGAGACCTTAACAACCCCGGCGCGGATTGGGTCAAACTCGAAGTCCTAGGAGATACGAAAACTCTACTTCCCGATCCTATCGCAACCCTCGAAGCCTGCGAACGCCTCGTCGCGGATGGATTCAAAGTCCTCTGCTACACCAGCGACTGCCCTATCATGGCCACCCGCCTGAAATCCGCAGGAGCCGCAAGCGTCATGCCCGCAGGATCACCCATCGGTAGCGGACAAGGCATCCTCAACCCCAATAACCTCAGAATCATCCTCGAATACCTCAAAAGCGACGATCCCAACTATCCCGTCATCGTCGATGCAGGTGTTGGCACCGCTAGCGATGTCGCTCAAGTCTTCGAACTCGGTGCAGATGGCGTATTGCTAAACACTGCCATCGCCCACGCGCGAGACCCCGTACTGATGGCCTCCGCCATTCGTCACGCTGCAATCGCAGGTCGAGAAGCCTTCCTCGCAGGTCGAATTCCTAAACGACTTTATGCAACTGCAAGCAGTCCCGAAGATGGCTTGATCACCTCACGCCCCTACTGAATCCTTGAACCCTAATACTCCTACGGACGAAAACCATGCAAGAACACAAGTTTGATGTCGTTGTCATCGGTACCGGTCCCGGAGGCGAAGGCGCGGCTATGCAAGCCGCAAAAGGTGGCAAGAACACCGCAGTCATCGAAGCCTACAAAGAAATCGGCGGTGGCTGCACACACTGGGGTACCATCCCAAGCAAAGCACTCCGTTTCTCTATCTACTCGATGATGGAAGCGATGAATAACCCAATCGTCAAAGATATGGGAGTAAACATCAACCCGACAATAGGCCAACTGCGAGCCAGCAGCAAATCGATCATCGCAAAACAAGTCTCCATGCGGCAACGTTTCTATGAACGAAACAATGTCCCTGTCTTTCATGGCATCGCAAAGTTCATCGATGCCAACACGATTGAAGTCAATCCTGAAACACGGATCCGTGGCGATAACATCATCATCGCAACTGGATCACGCCCCTTTCGCCCCGCCGGCGTCGACTTCTCCCACCCACGTGTCTTCGATAGCGATACCATCCTCGATCTCGACTACAAACCTCAATCGATCACTATCTACGGCGCTGGGGTCATCGGTTGCGAATACGCTTCGATGTTCAGGAACCTGTCCATCAAAGTTAACCTCATCAACACCCGCTCCAAACTCCTCGAGTTTCTCGATGACGAAATCATCGATGCTCTCAGCTACCAAATGCGAGAGTCCGGCGTCATCATCCGCCACAACGAAAACTATTCCAAAATAGAACCCCGCGATGACGGTGTGATCCTCTATCTAGAAAGCGGAAAACAAGTCAAAACTGATATACTGCTTTGGGCCAACGGAAGGACCGGTAATACGGATAAACTTGATCTCGAAAAAATCGGTATAACCCCTGATTCACGCGGATTGCTAAAAGTCAACCAAAGCTTCCAAACCGATTGTCCAAACGTCTACGCCGTTGGTGATGTGATCGGATTTCCCTCCCTCGCCAGCGCCGCGTACATGCAAGGCCGCGCCGCGACCCGCCATATCCTCGGCGCTCCCGATGACTTGCAACTGACCGATAT
>JBEICB010000193.1:0-9000 GCA_040373655.1 Pirellula sp.
CGTTCGCCAGACGGTGGAGATCTTCCTCGCAACTTCCACCGCTTGGCAGCGGGTGGCTACGATATGCTCTGCGGTCTTCTTTTTATCAACCGTTCTCTCGTAGCCACCGTTCGCCCGTATCCACCGTTCGCCAGACGGTGGAGATCTTCCTCGCAACATCCACCGCTTGGCAGCGGATGGCTACGATATGCTCTGCGGTCTTCTTTTTATCTATCGTTCTCTCGTAGCCACCGTTCTCTCGTAGCCACCGTTCGCCAGACGGTGGAGATCTTCCTCGCAACTTCCACCGCTTGGCAGCGGGTGGCTACGATATGCTATGCGGTCTTCTCCGCGTCTTTGCTTGAGATATTCGCAAAATGGGCTCAAAAAATAGTGGGGAGATTGGATGTCAATTTTCCGGTACTTGCCTTTAGGCTTCCCAGCCGCGAATTGGCAGATACGATAAGATCGGTCGTGGGGGTTCGCTGAATGAATTGACGCGTGAATCGCAGTAAGGCAAAGCAGACGATGGAATTGGCAGCAACATACCACTACTGTCCGGCTTGTGGATCTCCCCGCAAGACCTTTGCACCATTGCGTCCATTTCGGTGTACTGAGTGTGGTCACTCAACATTTTTTGGACCAGTATCAGCGGTTGGCGCGATTGTTCGCAACAGTTTGGGTCATGTATTGTTATTGCGACGCGCGAACGAGCCCGGCAAGGGATTGTTGGGGATGCCTGGTGGTTTTGTGGATCCTGGGGAGAATGCGGAGGAAGCGCTCAAGCGAGAAGTGTTCGAGGAGGTTGGTTTACATGTGACGAAGCTAACCTATTTGATTTCGCGACCGAATCAATACTTGTATCGCGGCGTTCATTTGCCGGTTTTAGATTTTTTTTACATTGCAGAAGTAGCAACGGGTGAGATCACCAATTCGGACGGTGAGATCACATCGTGGGTCTGGACAGACTTGAGTGATGAAGTCCTTGATCAGCTTGCGTTTGAATCGAATCGTCAAGCGTTGCGATATTACCGAGACCATTATTAGGTTGAGGGGTGCTGATGGAGTGTCGTGGATCGCTCCCGCGATCCACGGGAGTGATGTTGGAAGTAATAAGGCATGGCGCAGGATTTTTAGAAACCTTCTTCGTATCGGACTGCGAGGGTGCCGAATAGGAGAGAGCTGGGGCGCTGATGGAGTGACGAGACTGATCGGCGGAGCGATCAGCGACATTGTCTACCCTTGCGAAAGTTCTGCCAATTGCGATAAGAGACGCGCCGCTGCCCCGGTGTCGATCGCTCGACGAGCTAACTCCACTCCCTCCTGCAACGAATGTGTCTTGCTGCTTACCCATAACCCAGCCGCAGCATTCGCTAACACGATGTCCCGCGATGGTCCTAACTTTCCTCCCAAAATCTCTCGGATTCGCTCCGCACTCTCTTCAGGCCCAGAGACACACAAATCCTCAATCTTAATCGGATCCAACCCAAAACTCTTCGGCTCCCATGTGCTCTGCGTCAACATCCCATACTGAATGTGATACACACTCGTTTCCGCACTCAAACTCACTTCGTCCATCCCGTCATAACCACGCACCACAATCGCCGCTTCGATCGGTAACTGTACCAACGTAGCCGCAATCTTCATCTGCAAATCACTACGACCTGTTCCAATCACCTGAAAAGTCGCATTCGCTGGATTGCACAAAGGTCCCAAATAATTAAATAACGTCGGGACCCCCAACTGCCGGCGCACCTGCCCCACATGCTTCATCGCCGGATGCAACATCGGCGCAAAACAAAAACATAACCCCAAATCATCTAAACATCGCTCAACCTGCTTGCGCTCGGCTTCGATCGCTACCCCAAGACATGCTAACACGTCTGCGGATCCCGTCGCGCTCGTGATCTTGCGATTACCATGCTTGGCCGTCGGGACACCACAAGCCGCCGTCACAATCGCGGTCGCAGTAGAGATATTGAAAGTCCCACTCCCATCCCCACCCGTCCCACACGTATCGAGCAACCCAGTACGACGCGAACGAATCGGGGTCATCATCAGCCGCATTCCACGCGCCGCACCAACCATCTCCGATACCGATTCCCCCTTGGCTCGAAGCGCTAACAATAACTTGCCAATCTGGTCGTCGTCCGCCCGGCCCGCAAGCATCCATACGATGGCTTGCTGCATCTGATCCGCAGTTAAATCAGTGCCTTTTTCGGCAATTTCGATGAATTCCTCTAACATGCTTCCCCGCACTGCAAACGAACCAAATCGTGAAACCCAGACTCCACCAACCCAGCCTTGAAGAGACCATCCTTCAAAAACAGCCTCTCGAAAACCAATGTCCCTTTTGTAGAACACAACCTCCTACGTTACACTAAAGAACCATCATCGGCTATGCGGTAATTATCAACCAGCCTTAGCTATCCCGCACTACTCTGAAAAAACTTAAGTATCCACCAGCTATGGCTAGAAAAGTCATTATCGACTGCGACCCGGGAATTGATGATGCTCTAGCCTTGACCATCGCACTGTTCGACCCGCGTCTCGATGTCCTCGCTGTCACCACTTCCTCGGGGAATGTCGAAGCCGAACAAAGCTCAAAAAACGTACTTGGTCTACTAGAAAAACTTGATCCCCCACGCTACCCACGCATCGGCATCGGTAGCGATCCAGAAAATGCGCCGGTTGGAGATGGTCGCGATTTGAATGGTTCTGACGGTTTGGGCAACCTCGGCCTGACCCCCGTTGAACGTCAACACCTACTGCCCAGCGAAAAATTGATCATCGACCGCGTAAAAGCCTCACCCGACGAAGTCACCGTGCTGTGCTTGGGACCGTTGACCTCACTCGCTCGCGCCTTCCAACGTGACCCAAGTATCGTCTCCCAAATCGACCGAATAGTGATTGCCGGCGGTGCGACACCAGGCCAAGGAGACGTAACTGCCGCCGCCGAATTCAACATGCACTTTGACCCCCATAGCGCTCAGCTTGTATTGCGGTCCCCCACCACCAAAACCCTTTTACCACTCGACCTGACCAACCGCATCCGCTTTGACCTCGACATCCTCCCTCAACTCCCACTGAAATACACCCGTGTCGGCTCGCTCCTGCACACCATGGTCCCGCACCTGTTCCGTTCCTATCGACAAGTCCGTGGTCAAGAAACCATTCCACTGCAAGGAGTCATCGGCGTGATCTACTTGTTGGCCCCCGAACTCTTCACCTGCGAACAAATCATGGTCGACGTCGAAGACCAAGGTACACTCACTCGCGGGGCAACCGTCTTCGACCGCCGCCCCTTCGCTTCACCTGCGCACGACCTTGAACTTGCAACCGCCGTCGACGAAGAAGCTGTCCGCGAACTCGTCATTCGAGCGTTCCGCTACGCAGGCCAATCGTCCGAATGACGATGCCAAAGAATGTTTATCAATCAACTCCCCCTGAACAGGAAAACGGGATGTCGAAAGCTCCAAGAACCGTAAACCTTGCCCTCGTGCAAATGACCACCCCCGGCTCGATCGCTGCAAATATCGACAAAGCCATCGACAAGGTCCGACAAGCTGCCAAAGCTGGGGCACATATCGTATGCTTGCAAGAACTTTTCAACGCACCCTATCCTTGCCAAAGCGAAGATCATGATCGCTTCGCTTGGGCCGAAACCATCCCAGGACCGACCAGTAACGCGATGAGCCAAGTCGCCAAAGAATGTTCGGTCGTTGTCACAGGCTCGGTCTTCGAACGACGCGCCCATGGTTTGTACCACAACACGGCTCTTGTCTTCGATACCGACGGAAAACAAGTCGGGTTCTATCGCAAGATGCATATTCCCGATGACCCCCATTACTACGAAAAGTTTTATTTCACCCCAGGGGATACTGGATTTACAGTCGCAAAAACAAAGTATGCGGTACTCGGTGTTGGTGTCTGCTGGGACCAATGGTACCCCGAAGCCGCACGCCTGTTTGCCTTGCGAGGTGCCGAAATACTCCTCTACCCAACCGCCATCGGATGGCTTGCCCAAGACAAAGACACCGTTGGCAAAAGCCAAAACGAATCTTGGGAAACCATGATGCGATCCCACGCAATCGCAAATGGTGTCTATGTGGCGGCTGCAAACCGTGTAGGCAAAGAAGAGAATATCGAATTCTGGGGAGGCTCATTCGCCTACGATCCCGCCGGTGTTCTTCTCCACCGAGCTAGCCATGTCGACGAAGAACTTGTCATGGTCCGCTGCGATCTCGATTTTATCAATACCCAACGCACCTACTGGCCCTTCCTCCGAGATCGACGTATCGACGCTTACGGGGATCTTACCAAACGATGGGTGGACGAATGAACAAATCAACGCCCGTCGAATTGGGTTTCAATTGGGTTGCCGAGTGGGAACGCCATGAAGCAACCTGGATCTCCTGGCCCCATAATAAATTGACTTGGCCTGATCGCTTCCACGCAATTCCACCGGTGACCGAACAAGTCATCAGAACTCTTGCCGAAGTCGAACATGTCCATGTGCTCGGTGGTCCAGAAGCATCGTTTCGAAATGCACGCCAAGCCCTAGAAGCCATCTCCAACGTCACCGTTCACCCCATCACAACCAACGATGTGTGGATCCGTGACTACGGTCCAACCTTCTTAGTCAATCACAAAGAAAAAAAACTCGGTGCTGTCCAATGGATCTTCAACGCTTGGGGAAACAAGTACCACCCTCACGATAGCGATGCCAATGCGTCGACCGAAATCTGTAAAGGTCTTGATGCTCGAGGAACTTGGCATGACCCCGAGGATGATCAAACCATCCTAGAACCGATCCGAGCATTTCGATCCAAACTCGTTTGCGAAGGCGGGGCGTTAGAAACCGATGGCGAAGGCACCCTGCTTACCACAAGCAGCGCCGTGTACACAGCTACCCGTAACCCTAACTGGTCCCGCCGTGATATCGAACAAGAATTCATGCGAATGCTGGGCGTTCGCAAAGTTCTCTGGGTCGACGGTGGGGAACTTGCAGGAGATGACACCGATAGCCATATCGATCAACTCGTTCGTTTCACTCGCCCAGGTACCGTACTGGCAGCCATCTCCTCTTCCTCCGATGACTCCAATGCACCTCACTTGGCAAATCAATTCCAAGCGTTGCATGCAATGACCGATGCCCAAGGACGCGAACTGGAGATCGTCCCACTGCCCACGCCACCACCGCGCATGGTGCAAGGACATCGGCTACCGGAAAGCTACTGCAATTACTATTTAGCGAACGGGATCGTTATAGTTCCGCAATTCGGCTATCGCGCCACGGATGACGCGGCTCTAGGGATCCTTAGCGAACAGTATCCCGATCGCGTCATCATACCGATCGATGCTTCGGACTTCATTTGGGGACTAGGTGCATTTCACTGTGCTACCCAACAACAACCTGCCGTCGTCGAACCAAAATGATGTAGCAAGTCCATTGAACGATTCTCGAAAGGGCTACCCATGCTCGGCCATCTCCCTAAGCGATTCGATGTCCTGCGGTTCTTTCTCGTCTTGGCTGGCTACCTCACTTGGGTATGGACCAGCCCCAACCTTTTCGCAATGCCAATCGAGAATGCGAAGCCTGCACCCAGCAAGTCGACGCAACGGATCGACCAGCGCCCGAACTTCCTGATTCTCTTTGCCGATGATTGGGGACGCTACGCTAGCTCCTATGCTGCGATCGACTCCGATCCGTTGCAGTTGTTAGTACGCACGCCCAACATCGATCGAATCGCGAGGCGTGGTGCAATCTTTCGACAAGCATTCGTTTCTGCCCCCAGCTGTACTCCTTGTCGAAGCGCACTGCTCTCCGGACAACATTTCTGGCGCACCGGCCAAGGTGCGATTTTACAGGGAGCCGTTTGGGATCCTGCAATACCTGCGTTTCCGTTGCTGCTCGACCAAGCGGGATATCACATCGGAGAGTCGTTTAAAGTTTGGAGCCCAGGCTCACCCGGCGATGCACCCTATGGTGCAGGGAAATTTGCCTACGAAAAATCAGGACGTAAATTCAATGACTTCTCCGAAAACGTAACGGCAGCCGTACAAAAGGGTGAACCAATCGAACAGGCCAAAGAAGAGTTGCTCGAGGGAATCCGAGCCAATTTCACCGAGTTCCTGGATGCTCGTGCGGACAACAAACCCTTCTGCTATTGGTTCGGACCGACCAACACCCATCGCCAATGGGTCGCTGAATCCGGAACAAAACTTTGGGGCTTCAACCCCGACGACTTCGCTGGGAAACTTCCTCCCTTCCTGCCCGATGTACCAACGGTGCGACAAGACCTCGCAGATTACTTCGGCGAAATCGCCGCTTGGGATGCTGCCGTCGGCCGTTTGCTCGACGAACTAGAAAGTCGTCAACTATCCGATTCGACGTATGTAATCATCAGTGGTGATCATGGACCTCCCGGCTTTCCGCATGGCAAATGCAACCTCTATTCGTATGGAACCTCGGTTTGCCTCTTGATCGCAGGACCGGAAGTACCGCAAGGTCGCTCAATCGATGACTTAGTCAGCCTAACGGACATAGCGCCAACCATTTTGGAATCTGCTGGGATCGACGTTCCAAAGACGATGACTGGACGGAGTCTTCGCCCATTATTGTTGAATACCTCAAGTGGCAAAATCGACCCGACGCGCGATGCTGTATTCCTTGGACGCGAAAGGCATGTCGAAAATGCTCGCGCTGATTTCACGCCCTATCCACAGCGAGCCATCCGAACCGACGACTATCTTTACATTTTAAACTTTCGACCCGATCGATGGCCTCTAGGTGATCCTTACGGATTGAACGAATCCACCCCGCCGTCTTACGAGCGAGTTCGCGAAAACACCCGAGCCACGTTGCCCGACGAAGACGCAGGCCCAACAAAAGCTTGGCTCGTCGAACATCGCAATGATCCGCAATGGAAGCCATTGTTCGAACATGCTTATGGGCGACGGCCTCGCGAAGAGCTCTACGATCTGAAGTCCGACCCACATCAAATGAAGAACCTTGCCGCCGAAGAGCCTTATCAATCGGTTCGGCAAACACTTGAAAAGAGATTGATCGACGAGTTAACACGAACAGGAGATCCAAGAGTTGTAGACCAGGGAAGTTACTTCGAAACACCTCCGTTATCCGGCCCGCTCCCAGCGAATAACGCTGCACCTCGCAATAACAGAACGCCTTCTAAAGAAAACACTACGTCACCCGGCAAAGCAACTCCCAACAAAAATTAAAGGTAAAATCGGAGCCGGGCTCCATCGGACACGCCATGAACACTGTCTCATCATCGCCCAATAATCCCTTACCGAGCTTTTCAATCGTAACTTTGTTTCGATTATGGTTCGGACTAGAACTCCCAGTCAATTCATGGGTGTACGCGCTCTCTGGGGTAGTGTTGATGATCGCCAAGTACCTTGGTGAGTTCTGGTTCGTCTACCTAGCATCTGGGCGATTCTATGCCCCTTATGACTTTCTAAATCCGCTTCTTTCTGTCCGGCAAAAGTACTTCGCTCCACCCGCCCCAGATTGGCTAATGTGGTTCATCATTCTCTGGTCTCTGCCATTTCTTTGGATAGCAGTCTCGATGAGTGTCCGTCGCGCGGTCGATGCTGGTAGGAATGCTTGGTTGGGTCTTTGGATCTTTGTACCCTTCGCTAATTTAATTCTTATGATCGCTTTGAGCGTGTTACCGAGCGCACCTCGGGCTACCCAAGAGCGTTTTGAGTATCCTCGCGAACGAGCTGAACCACTGGTCGGTCACGGATTGCAATCGGCACTCCTTGGAATCGTCGTTTCCGCTGCAATCTGCATCGCCATGGTATCTGTCAGTGTGTATTTAATTGCAGACTACGGAGCCGCATTGTTTATGGGTACACCAATCATTATGGGAGCAACAAGCTCGTACCTTTACAACCGACCGTTTTTGCGATCATGGAAGACCAGTATCCTCGTTGCCGAGCTGTCGGTTTGTTTGAGTGGAATGATCCTCTTGCTCTTTGCCTTTGAGGGCATCATCTGCTTGGTCATGCTACTTCCTATTGCGGCGGGCATGTCGGTACTGGGAGCCTTGATCGGCTTCATGATTGCAGCCATACGCCCGCAGCAGTCCATGATGTTGCTAATCCCAATAAGCCTGTTGCCTGTGATTGCTGGTGCCGAAAGCCGCTTTAGGACACTCCCGGAATACGAAGTTCTGACCACTACGGAAATCGACGCTCCCCCTGAACGTGTATGGCCACACGTCGTCGGATTCTCCGAGCTTCCTCCACCGTCAACTTGGTATTTTCGACTTGGGATTGCCTATCCCCAGCGAGCCACGATTGTTGGAACAGGGGTAGGAGCGATCCGGTATTGCGAATTCTCAACCGGCCCGTTTGTCGAACCTATCACCGCTTGGGAGCCCCCTCGCCGGCTAGCTTTTGATGTTCAGTCACAGCCTTCTCCGATGCATGAGTTAAGCCCATATCGGCATGTACATCCTCCGCATCTCGATGGTTACCTGCGCAGCAAACGTGGAGAGTTTCGCTTGATCGACCTGGGCAATGGCCGAACGAAGCTTGAGGGTCGGACTTGGTACGAATACGAGATCTATCCGCAAAGCTATTGGACGCTATGGACCGACATGCTCATCCATCGAATCCATCAACGTGTTCTCGCGCACATCAAAAACCTCGCGGAGAGCCAATAGTTCTCAGAGAGTTTAATGGTGTAGCAACGTAGGGTGTGTGCAGCGGACCGCGGAACATATCAATGCGCCGATGTCTCACGCAAAGACCGGCGATTTCGTTTAGCAGTCAGCCGGAGGCGTACTCGTAATCAAAAACCTATTTCTCACGCAAAGAAGCAAAGACGCAAAGAAAACCACAGAGCATTTTGCCTTCGCATTTCTACTTTCAACTTTCTCCTCTCAACTCTCTCGAGCCATCGGCTCGCACAACTTTCTCGAGCCATCGGCTCGCGCCGTAGGGTATGTGCAGCGGACCGAGGAACATACCAATGCGCCGAAGTCTCGC
>JBEICB010000076.1:0-21529 GCA_040373655.1 Pirellula sp.
CTACCTCTTCACATCCACTTCCAATCGCAAGACCGCTCGATCTTGAAATTGCATCGACATCCGCACACGCTCAAATAGCTCCATCACCGTCGATAATCGCTCTAACTCCCGCTTCGCCTCCACCCGAGTCTTCCCATTCTCCAACATGCTCTGCGCAATCAATGAATTGCTATTGAGCTCCAACACACGCTGCAAAGCCGCCACATCGAGACTCATCCAAGTTTGATGCTCCGAGTTAGTGGCATCGGAAGAAGGCGTCGAGAATTGCTCCGTTAATTTCTTTGCCAACTCTCTCTGACTTGAAAGAACCACCAAGTCTCCAACGAAGGCAATCGTAGGCTCGAAATTGAATTGAATCGGCAAACCCGCCGAATAGTCCTTATCCTCATCCATCACATATCGAGCCCAGTACAGAGATCCATTTGGCCCGCTTTCACTTTCCAACTCCAATTGAGGTTGCCCCTCCTGCGCACCCGCGACGTTCAAGAATCCAACAAAACTTTGAAACGTTCGCTTGAGCTCTCGCTGGAGTTTTCCATCTCCCTTCAACCGTCCGACCAATGCAAATCCAGGCAAGCGCAAAGCCGGTTGCAAATCCCCCTCCGAACTCGTTTGAGGCTCAGAAACCACGATGCGAATCTCTGGCTCAATCGCGCCTAGAATATCCTCACCAAAATCACGCCCAGAAAACAAAGTAGTCAATGTTGCATCCGCTTGCGCTAACTGGTCGTTTACGTTTTGATCGAACAAGTCACCCGCGCGGAGCCATAACTGACTCAAATCTCGATAAGTTCCCAACGAAGCCATCGATGCAAATACTCCTTGCTCAAACTCCTTCGGCGCACGCCCACGCGCCTCGGGCCCCACATAATGTAGTCTCGCATCTCCAAACCAACTCGACTCCGTTGGAGCCCAAAACTGCATCTCAATTCCCTTGTCCCCAAACCCGAAGGTACCAAGCCCCACATCCGCATTCGAAAAGACACTCAACCATCCTCCCAGAAGCAACTCAGCCCCAAAATCTTTTGCTTGGCCTCTAAACAAATCATTCCCCTTCGCTAACTCCCTCAAACTCTTCCAGTCCACTAGCAAGTAACCTCGAGCCGGCGAACTTAGCGTACCACCTTCTTCGACGCCAACCTCAGAACCCTTTAATTCTCCCGACAAATCCTTCTGCACTAACTCACGCTCCGCGCGACGATACCAATCAACGTCCGATAAACTGGGACCGCGATCTAACTTGCGATCCAAAATCGCTTTAAGGGTCTCACCCTCATTGCTGAAAATCAACCACTCACCCGCCTGCGCAAAAACCGCATTCTGTATCTTATACCCGCGATATTCGCGATACATAGCTTCCTTCACCGGGTCCGGATTCCCCTTCGACTTCGCGTCCTTCCTCAAAAAGCCCAACCCTTTCTCCAAATAATCCGTTAACCAAGCATCCCCCTCTGTACAAAGTAATAACGCAACACCCTTGGTCTCTTTGTCGATTGCAAGGTAAGCTCCACCCGTCGTAAGCGACTCCGCTAAACGGTCCAGTTTCATTCCCAAAGCAAACTCTGCAATCGTGATACCACCGCGCAACTGCAATGCCTCAGGAGTCCTCCAAAGCTTTTTGAATGCCTCCGTCTTTTGAATCCCAACAACGATCGGATGCTCTAGCCATCGAGCCGTCGAATCAATTCTTCCAAATAAAACCGTTCCCTCAGGCAACCACGACTCCGGCCCCTGAACCTGAACCGGCGATGTTACGACCGCTTCACTAGCGTCCTGCGCATCGACCGTGCGGCCTCCATCGGACGCACCTGTAAAAACAAGTAGGCATGCCGCCAAAGCACCCCACACCCGGCGCCGCGCACTGCGACACGTCCTGCTAAAACTCTGCATGGTTTGCCTATCGCTCTCGCATAAAAGTTTGGAACAGCAAAATGCTATTCCTTCGTCGATGGGTCGTCGGGAAGACTCGTAAGATGCACCAACGCCTGTCGCAACTCGCGAACCTTCAGCGGCATCGGCATAAGCACATGACGCTCCGAAGTCTTCGCGCCGCGTATGATGTGCTGCTGCTTGGGATCCACCAACAAAATAGCCGGAATATGCTTAGTGTGCTCGTCAGCCGCCAACTGATTGAACGCGTCCAAAGCAGAATTACCCAATTCAGTAGCACACATCACCACACAATCCGCTACCGCTAACTCACCCGGCGCAAATTTCGCCAAAGCACGCTCCGGATCGCTAAATACCAATACGCGATATCCTCGCTTCTTGAGCTTCTCGCGGAGCAAGTCCTGCAACTCAGCCTTGTTCTCCACCACCATCACCGTCTTGCCCTGTCCCTCCAGCACATCCTCGACCTCTTCGGCATCCCCGCCACGTGTCGCTACACCTTGTGCCGCTGGCACACTTCCACCCTTTGGAATTTCGCTTTCCCGCTGCAATTTCTTCATCGCTGTATCGACATCCATAAGCATCTGGCCCGGCGTCTGATACCGCTTCTCTGGATTGAACTCCATCGCTTTGTTGCAGATCACATAAATACTTTCCGGCAACCCAGGAGCTACTTCCCCCAACGAAGGCATCTCGGTGAAACGCGTAACATTTAGCCGCATCAATCGATCCCGAGTCTCATACAAAGGCGCCCTGCCCGATACCACGTTGTAAAAAATGCATCCCACAAAGTAGATGTCGCTGCGATGATCCCCCTTGCGCACCGCAGTGCCACGCTCCAACGCCGCATAGTCGATCGCTCGAGCACTCGGACAGTCCGCGATCGCCTCCGGCGACGAAGTGTCCGCTAATGCAGCCAACCCAAAGTCCACCAACTTGCAACGACCACTCGAATGAACCAACACGTTCGACAACTTCAAGTCGCGGTGCGTGATCCCCTTCTGAAAAGCAAAATCCAATCCTGAACAAATGTCATGCATAATCTTCAATGCATGCTCCGGCTCGAACTTGCCTCGGATCTTCAAAATCTCCCGTAGCGTCTCCCCCTCCACAAACTCCATCACCAAATAAGGCGCCCGAGGATCATTGACGATCTCGTAAACCGTAACAATGTTCGGATGGCGTAACTCTAAACCCATCCGACCCTCACGCAAGAACTGCTCAATCTGCGCGACCTGATCCCGGTGCCGACGACGCAACACCTTCACCGCCACCACCTTGCCAGTCTCACGATGCACGGCGCGAAAGACCCGCGCAAACGTACCCGCACCAATCATGTACAAGACTTTGTACGGACCGTAAAAATATCCTAACCGCTCCCCGGATAACATCCGATCCAACTGGTAGTTGGTGATGATACCCTTGCGCAATAACAAGGACTTCAGCTCGTCTAAACTCACCTGATCCGTTCGCAACTCACCCCACAACCGATCAATCTGCTGCGAAGTAGCTAACTCTAAGTCGATGCAACGCTGCGTTAATGTCCGAGGCGTAAACTCCATGGCCAATTTACTTGCTGGGGATTCCGAATAGTGAACGGGCGAAATGGTCCGCAGGTTCGCGGGCAGAGACACTGATCACGGAACAGACGGCTACCGACCGCTTCCCACAAATTCTCTCCCCCACAGAGTAAGCAAAATCAACCCGTCGGGCAAATCCTATTAACAGAACTACAGGCAAATCAACGATTTGGCTCCATCCCCTCCTGGTCGTCCCCCAAATCCTCATCCCCCATCATCTTCCCAACCTGCTGCTCCAACTCGTCCCGCTCACGTCGCGTCGCCTCCAAATCAAACACCAAATACTTCATGTCCAATCGCAACTGGCCTATCGACTCCTGAACCATCTGCAAAATCTTACGCCGACGATTCGAACTCTCACAAACCTTCTGAAACAAAGGTTGCAACAATAACCGCGTCCCTACATCCAAGCCCTCAATCGCCCGACGTAGCTCCTCAACCTCCGGCGCTAACTCACCACTACCCGCCTCCACCGCCGCCTCCGGATTCACCGATGAGGATGGATGCGATACGCTCGATTGCGTAGGACGATTCATATTCAACTCAATTCAATCTCGAGGAACTCTTGGAAAAATCTAACGATCCTGACGCCTAAAGCTAGCAAAGCAAAAAACCGAAAGTTTCTCGCTCGCCATTGCCGATGCATCGCGGATGGCTCCCCTACAATGCGTCGCAAATCCTTACCAGTCAAGAAGTTGCGTATTCGCTCCAGCCGGCACTTTCCGCATAACCCCACCACTTCAAACACCGTTTAGACCCTCATTTCGATCTGGAGAATTATCGCAAGTCCTGTTAAAAGCAAGACTTAAGTCATCGGCAGACGGAAGCCAACCATCGCAAAATCGCGATTGAGCCCGTTTCGAGATTTTCTTTTCTAAAGTCGACCATGAGTCCGATTAAGCCGACAACCCAAAGCTTTCAGGTCGCACGCATTACGACACCCATTCGTTTTGCTCCGAATACCCTTCTACCCGTTCTTCTGACACTTCTGTGCCTCCTGCTACCGCAATCGATAAAAGCCCAACACGTAGATCCCTTCGACCAAGGACCACCGAGGTTCCAACTCTGGCTCGATGATGCACGAACCCTCATGCGTCCCATCGAGCGACCTGAACCCGGCGTCGAAACCATCGAATTCACCCACGGCAACGGTTCCTACATCTACCTGATCTCTCCCATCGAACCCTGCGCAATCATCCCCGAACTCAATGCCTCCATCCGAATCCGTAGCGCACAAGGTGGACTGCGAATAGGGCTTCGAGTCGTCTTCCCAAAAGCTCGACACCCCGCTACCCATGCCGCACTGACCGAAGTCGTCTTCGGAAACGCTAGCGACGGCGCTGGCAGATGGTCTACCTCCTCCATCCGAAATGTAGTTGAACTCCTCGAAGAACGGCAACGCTTCCTCCGCCGACTCTTCGGCCCCGAAGTCGATCTGCGTGAACCCTACGTCGATGCCGTGCTCCTGAGTGTCTACGGATACCCAGGCACCACTAAAATCCAACTCGACGACCTGATGGTCGACGGCATGATCGCCCCCAGCACCCTCGCCCTGGACATCGCGCGCGAATCAAACCTTCAAACCGAAGAACCAACCAGTGAACGCCTCCGACGAATCCAACAGGCCGTCCCCCGTTGGATCCAGCACCAAGGTGAATCGCTCCCATACCTCCAATCCCTCGGTTTCAACGCCGTTGTCGCTCGAAATCCAAATGACCCTCTCTTGGCAGACCAAGCTGCCGCAAGCGGCATGAGTGTCATCGCTCCACCTCCCTCATCAATCCCCTCAGAAGATCAATCCAATCGCTACAACCATATCTCCGCTTGGCTCATCGGGCTGGCGCTAAACCAAAATCAACTCGACGCCTCACGCAATCGTGTCGCCCAACTCAGCCGCTATCCGAAGTTACTCGCTAAACCCACTGTCGCAGAAGCTTGGGAACTCTACGGCTCCTACAGCCAAATCAGCGATTGGCTCGCTATCCCAACACCACTCCCAACAACCGTCAGATCTAGCAAAGAGAGCGCTGATCTCATGATCTCTCAACGCTCCCCCATCTCCGCCCGAAACTTACCGATGACCTCCCTGTGGACGCAACCCTCCAACGAATGGCTCTCTCAACGCCAAATCGCTTCAAATACCCTCGGCAGAGAACCTTGGCTCCTCCCCGATCACGATCGCTTACACACCCGATTGCAATGGATACGAAGCCTCATGCAAGGCGCACGTGGCTGGATCTTCAGATCCCCCTCCTCCATCGATGCTGGTGACGAAACCGCAAACGCTCGCGCTGAATCCTTCGCAACCCTCAACCGCGAAATCGATCTCCTACTCCCCTGGATCCAAGCCAGCGAAGCGACTTGGTCCCCCATCAAAACCTCCTCCAACGAACACTCCGCCGCTATCCTCGAAACCCCCGCAAGCCAACTGGTAATCGCCATCGCCTCGGGCCCCTGGGACACATTCTGCTCCCCCTCACCCTCCACAGAACGACTTACACTTACCATCCCAGTCGGCGGACAACCCAGACAAGTCTACCGCATCACCCACGGTGACCTCGAACGACTCCCCACTCAACTCTCTCCAGGGGCTATGCAAGTAACCATCGAACGCCCCGCACTCGTCGAACAAATAGTATCCATGGTCGACACCGGCCCTCTGAACTACTTGAGAGATGCTTTAACACGCCAAGCCCCCTCACTGATCGAAAACAACGTCGATACTGCCGGACAACTAATCCAGCTCGCGCAGATGACCCTCGTCGCAAGGCAACTCCCTGCATCAGAATCCGATTGGGATGTTGTTCGCGAAGCACAATCCGCTCACCGCGCTGCCTTGCAACTCCTCGCAAACTCAGAGCTACCACGAGCCTCTCTAGCCGCACAGCAAGCCATCTCACTCGCACAACGTACCATCCGCAACTCGTGGGATGTCGCCCGCAATCAATTCCCCTCGATCAACAGCACTCCGCTGATCGCTTCCCCAATCTCTCTCCCACTCCACTTCGAACTAGATCGCATCTTGCAAAATCGATCCTGGCAATCACTCCCCATCCCTGGAACTCCTTTCCAAGATCTCTCGCAGTGGCGCTCCGCTGGTTGGAACAGTAACCACCGACTGACCGAAACCGTCAACTCCTCTATCGAACTGATCTCCAATGCCGGCCCCAATGGCCAACCCGCACTGATCCTGCAAACCACCAGCCGAACCGCTCAACCCATCCCCACTGGATACGCAGGGGCAAGCATGCGCATCACTAGCCCAAAAATTTCGCTCCCAGTCGGTTCACTCGTCCACATCGAAGGCCTTGTAAGCGTCGAATCCCCTCCATCCGAATCCCAAAGCGGTCTGCTCGTCTGCGATAACATGGGGGGCGAATCCCTCGGACAACTGATCTCGTCCTACGACAACGCTCGCGATAACTCCGCAACCACTTGGAAACGTATCAGCTTGTTTCGAATGATCACCGACGAACAAGGTATCGAACTGTATTTCGAAACGCGCGGATCAATTCGAGCCGCAATCACAGACCTATCCCTCGAATGGATTGTTCCTTCGCAAAATCGAAACCTACCCATCAGCACCAGCTCGGAGTCAACCACACTCGTACCCCAAGCTCCATTGCCAGGGGCCGCCGTTATACCGAACTAAACAATACGTCCAACGCAACGGCCCCAAACGATCTACTTCGATCCCACTGCAGCATTTCTCACGCGCACTTTATACACGCTATCCGACGAAGTAATGTACAGCGTCTTGCGATCCGCCCCCCCCAAACACACGTTTGCGGTCCACCCCTTCGGCACCTTGATCGTCTCAATCAATTCCCCCTCTGGATTGTAAACGTATACGCCAGCTGAACCGGTCAAATAAACGTTCCCCTCGCTGTCGAGCGTCATCCCATCCGATCCCTGCTTGCAAAACAAGACGCGATCAAGCAACTCACCATCTCGGCCAATCGTATAACGATACGTCTTGCGATCCCCAATATCCGCAACGTAAAGCATCCGCTTCTTCCCATCTCCGATGATTCCATTGGGTTGCACCAACGCATCATCCACACATACCAAATTATCACCGTTGCGATCCACCTTGTAGACCGATTGCTTACCCTGCGGCTGCTTCTTGTGCTCCCACCAAGGCCTCTGATAATAAGGATCCGTAAAATAAATCGTCCCATTGGTGTCCACCCAAACATCATTCGGTCCATTTAACCGAACCCCCTGATACTCCCTGAGCAACACCTGATGCTTCCCCGTTGAATCCAACTCCCACAACTCGTTCGCTTCATCCGCACAAGCAATCAACTTGCCATCCGGAGCAAAATACATCCCATTGCTCCGCCCCGCCGGCTTGAGAAAATCCCCCACCGTCCCATCCAACGAAATCTTGACGATCCGGTCGTTCGGCTGATCCGTAAAATAAACATTACCCTCACCATCCGAAGTCGGTCCTTCGGTAAACTTGTAACCGTCCGAGACAAGTTCCACCGACCCTGTACTGACACCCTTCGCACCCGACTCGTCTTGCCCCAAACCGATCGGTAAACCGAAAATGCCAACAAACATCAAACCCACCGACCGTACGACTCGCGCTCGAAGCATAGTATTCTCTCTTCTTTCACCAACAAAACCGTCTAAACTCTCCAACGAGTGTACTGCGAATCCTATCCCTAGAAAACCAAGCCCCATGCATCAAATCAGTCCTTTTTCCCACCTTCTCATATTCACTTCTCTCTTCACTTGCCTCTCACTGAGCATTTCCATCTCCGTAGCTCGTGCCGATTGGCCTGAATTCCGTGGCCCTAACCAAAATGGCACAATCACAACGCAGCCAAACGTCCCATTAATACTCCCTACAGAATGGGCCGACAACGACCCTACAGCCAATACTCAACCAAAAAATATCCTCTGGAAAACACCCACCGTCGGCCTCGGATGGTCCTCTCCAGTAATCATTGAAAACCATATCTACATCACCTCCGCACGCCCAAACTCTACAAACGCCGACCCCAAAGATCTCTCAGGTCCGCAATCCCTATTCGTCTCCTGCTACAACCTCGCCGATGGCGCTCTGGTGTTCGACCAAAAAGTCTTCGAACAACCTCAAGATGCACCCGCTATCCACAAAAAAAACTCTCACGCTAGCCCCACTATCCTCGCTCACCGTCCCCCCAGCTCTCGCTTAACCCGACTCTATGTTCACTTCGGCCACCAAGGCACCGCATGCCTCTCCACCCAAGGCGAAATCCTCTGGACCAACACCGAACATAACTACCCTCCCGTACACGGCAACGGTAGCTCTCCAATCGCTCACCAAAACAAAATTATCCTCACCCTCGATGGCGCTGAATCCCCCTACACCCTAGCCCTCGATGCAATGACAGGCAAAGAAGTATGGAAAACTCCCCGCGATGTTAAAACCGATCGCTCGTTCTCCTTCGCTACCCCTCAAGCCATCGTAGTAAACGGCAAAACACAAATCATCTCTCCAGGAGCCGATATCGTCCAAGCCCTCGATCCAGAATCCGGCGCTGTCCTCTGGTTCGTTCGCTACAGCGGTTACTCTCTGATCGTTCGACCTATCTACCACCAAGGCCTCGTCTTTATTAGCACCGGATACAACACGCCAAAACTTCTCGCTATCGATCCGACCGGCCAAGGGGATGTTACCGATTCACACGTGCGATGGACTACCACCAGCGGCGTTCCCAACACTCCCTCTCTAACCCCAATGAACAACCAAATCATTATGGTCAGCGACGGTGGTGTCGCTACCGGCCTGAAAGCCTCCGACGGAACCAAACTCTGGCAAAAACGTCTCGGCGGAAACTTCTCGGCCTCACCTCTGGCAATAGGAAATCGCATCTACTTCCAAAACGAAGTAGGTGAAGCCATCATCATGGAATTGTCCGCCGATGAAAGCACCCCTGAAAATACCCCACCCACCGAACTCGCTCGCAATACTCTCCCCGGCCGCGTCTTCGCTTCCTATGCCGTCGATCAAAATGATCTGATCATTCGCACTGAACAAGCCCTCTACCGTATCAGCAATTCCACAAAACCATAAACTCCCGGACACTTCTGCCATGTCATCCAACCCTGGCCTTCCCCCTCTCTCCTCGGGGCCCAGGCCAAGTCGCTGGTTTCTCTCATCAATAGCCGCACTGATGGTGCTACTGGCAATCTCCATCGCCGTGGCTTTCCTTATCACCCTACGGCAAAGCGCACAACTTCGAACAGGTCTCATCGCCGGTAGCTCGATGGAACCCACCCTTCAAGGCCCCAAACAACTCACAACCTGCCCCAATTGCAATCGCGAAAACGCTTGGACCCTCGACTCATGGATCCCATCGCGTGAACTCAAATGCCAATTCTGCGACGCATTCCTAGATACTTCCGATTCCAAATCCATCCCAGGAAAAACCATCGAGTACGTCCCGACTCTCCTCATCAATAAAAAAGGATTGCTTCCCCAAGGCGCACCGCGCTCTTCCCTTCCAGTCCAACGCTGGGAACTCGCAGTTATCCGCACACCCGACGAACAACTTGGACAAGTGAAACGTGTCGTCGGACTTCCAAATGAACAAGTATCCATCCAATCCGGACGTATCTATATCAATGGCAACCCCGTCCTCCCCTCCCCAACCGCGTTTCTCCGTCAAGCCATCGTCATCGCAAAATGGCCAACACCCCCAAGCATTAACTCTCCCGCCTCTTTCCTAAACAGTATCAAGTACCCTCTGCTGAACGACCTAAAAACCAACGCCCACGATTCCCATCAACTCATTCCGGCTCTCGATGCTGGTATCGCACTGAAATTACGTACCAATGAACTATCTTGGAACCTACACCTCACAATGCATATAGATGACCAAGAAGTCCCCATCGAAGTCTCTACCTATGAACGCACCACCACCATCCACGCAGGCTCCCTCTCCATCGCTACCCTACCGAAAAACTGGAACCTCGAATGGCTGAACTTCCTGGTCCTCGGTGACACCTTCGTGATCCTCGACGCGAATCAAGAACTTGGGCGCATGCCCCTGGAAACCTTCGTCGAATCCCACCGCCGAAACAGTACACAACTGAACGCAAGCCGCGTACGCTGGACGAATGTACCGACCATCGATCCGACAAATCTACTACAACAAATCATCCTCTACCGTGGTCGAATCTATCGCGGTGAAAACGACTCCGAGTCACAAATCTTCCCAGCCAGCGAAGGCTGGATCGTTCTCGGAGACAACGTCTCGATCTCCGAAGACTCCCGCTCCTTCCCTTCCGATCAAACACGAATTCTCAAACAACATCTCCAAGGAGTCGTCCTCGAACCCGAATCCCTAATGTACAACCTTCTGCAACAATAGCTGCCCGTCTCAAACCAACTCTTCATCAGGTCTCGCCATGTCTTTCAACAACGAATCTTTCCAAGGCGGTATCTTCCACCCGTCCATCCCCGGAGGCCGCGCCGGTGCTGTCATCTCCATCCAACGCGGGGAACTCATCGCCCAAGCTCAATCCTATGGCGAACCGATCTTCTCGATCCCCCTAAACCAACTCCAACTCGATCTCGGCGGTGCCTCCGGCAAAATGCTCTTCTGCCGTACCGCTGATGGACAACTCACCATCTTCTCCGAAGACAAACGCTTCGCCAAAGAACTCGATCTGCAATCCGGAGGCATGCTCGGTTCACAAATATCCACCCTTAAGAAATCGCTACGCGCCGAAACAGGTAAGCTCGGATTCTGGATCCTCTTCGGTTCGCTCGCTTGCGCCCTGCTTCTATTTATCGGATACTTCGGCCTGCTCTGGACTGCAAAAACCACAATCAGAAACTTGCCTATCGCAATCGATGAAAAAATCGGCAAACTCGCCATCGAATCTATGGACGTCGGGAATCGACTCCCTCCTGTACACCCCGCAAGCAAGCTCGTGCAGGCAATCGTAGATCAACTCCAACCCCACGCCGCAATCCCTGAAATGAAATTCAAAGTCATCGTCGTCGAAGACCCACAAGTCAACGCGTTCGCACTTCCCGGCGGCCAAATCGTTGTCTACACCGGCTTGATCCGCGAAGCGAAAACCGCCGAACAAATTGCCGGTGTCCTCGCACACGAAATGTCTCACGCTACCCTGCGACACGGACTTCAAAGCGTCAGCCAATCCCTCGGTATCGTTGCCGCAATCCAACTCTTCGTCGGTGATATCGGTGGACTCGTAGCCCTCGGTGCCCAAATTGCCCAACAATCCATCCTCACTAGCTACAGCAGATCCTCCGAAACCGAAGCTGATCTCGAAGGCGTTCGAATGCTACACGCCGCAAACATCGACCCAAATGCTATGGCCGAATTCTTTGGACTACTCAAAGAAAAAGAAGGTGACCTACCCGATGCTATCGCTTGGATCAGCACCCACCCACAACACGCCACAAGAATCGAAAATATCAAAAACCATCAAAAAACACTCCCTCCCACCGACTACAAACCACTAGAACTTAATCTTCAAGAAGCACAAGACTCCTTGTAGAAAACACCCCACACATCGCACCCGTGATATAATCCAATGAACAACAGCTACCCCAAAACTCTTCTGCGGTAGCTGAAGCCTTTTCAATCCGCGAGGCCCGTTATGCAGGTCGATATCCGAAACCGCCCATCGTTCGCTAACCTCTTGGTTCAATTCAATCCCGGTGATCGTATCATCGCCGAAGCCGGCGCGATGGCCACCATGTCCCACAACGTTCAAATGAAAACGCGACTCAATGGCGGTCTCTTCGGAGGGGTCGCTCGCCGTTTCTTCGGCTCCGAATCTATATTCATCAACGAATTCTCCGCCGACTCCCCAGGAGAACTCGTCCTGACTCAACCCTTTCCCGGCGACATCGTATGCACCGAATTGCAAGGCAATACCATGCTCCTGCAACCCGGCGCTTTCATCGCGTGTGACCCCACCGTGCGACTCGCTCTAGGTTGGGCCGGATTTAAAAGCTGGATGGCCGGCGAAGGCTTCTTTCGCATGAAAGTCCAAGGCCAAGGACGAGTTTGGTTCGGAGCCTACGGAGCGATCTTCGAAAAAGAAATCTCCGGAGAACATATCGTCGACTCCGGACACCTAGTCGCCTACGAACCGACCATCTCCATCAACGTCGGCCTCGCCGGCGGTATCTTCACCAGCTTCTTCTCCGGCGAAGGTATCATCACGAGAGTCAGAGGCCAAGGAAAAATATACATGCAAAGCCGTTCCTTCGATGGTCTGGCCGCTTGGACCAACTCACACCTGTACTAATCGAAGAAAGCACCAGCCATGCGACACAAAATGCTTTGCCAACCCGCTGCCACCGCCGTGCAATTCGAACTCGATCAAGGTGAAACTCTGACATGCGAAGTCGGTGCTATGATCGCTATGTCCTCCAACCTCACCGTTGAAACAACCTCCAAAAGCCGCAAGGGCTCCGGTGGAATCGTCAAAGGTCTCAAACGACTCTTCTCCGGCGAAAGCTTCTTCCTGAACCACTTCACAGCCCAAGCCCCCGAGCAAACACTGTTGATCGGACCAACCATGCTCGGAGATTGTGTCCACCACGCCATGCGAGGCGGTACCATGATCGTCCAAGGCTCCAGTTGGCTAGCCTCCTCACCAGGTATCGATATCGATACAACCTGGCAAGGTTTCAGCTCCGCACTCTTTTCCGGAGAATCGATGTTCTGGGTCAAATGCACCGGCCAAGGAGACCTTTTCCTCAGTAGCTACGGCGCTATCCACTGCGTCGATGTCAACGGTAATTACACCATCGACACTGGACATATCGTCGCCTTCGAAGACACACTCAAATTCAATATCGGCAAAGCTAGCCGAAGCCTCATCGGTAGCTTCCTCGGTGGCGAAGGCCTCGTATGCAAATTCCACGGCCAAGGAAAACTCTATTACCAATCCCACACTCCACCCTCCCTCGGCTCGCTACTTGGCCCAAAACTCAAACCAAAATAAACAGACTCTCAAACCTATCAACCTAACTTCAAACTTGTCTACTTATCTTCAACGCGCACTTTCGCTTTTAGCGAACTTCACTCGGAGCATACCATGACATCCGACCTCAACTACGAAATCCAACTCCGACCCGACTTCTCCATGCTCAAAGTCCAGTTGGAACAAGGCCAAAAAGTCTTCGCGGAACCCTCCGCCATGGCTGCAATGAGCCCCAACCTAAAACTCAAAGCTGGCTTGAAAGGTGGTGCCTTCAAATCGCTCGGTCGCTTGTTCGGCGGCGAAAGCATGATTGTCAACACCTTCTCCGCTGACAACGGCCCAGGCGAAATCCTCTTCGCTCCAGGTCATATGGGTGATACTCAACACTATCACCTCACCGGCGGCTCGCTCTTCCTGCAACGAGGAGCGTACATGGCAAATAGCGAAGGAGTCGATATCACTGGAAGTTGGCAAGGCGCAAAAGGATTCTTTAGCGGCGAAGGCATCGTACTTCTAAAAGCGACAGGAAACGGCGACGTCTTCTTCAACTCCTACGGAGCTATCCTCGAAATCGACGTCCAAGACAACTATATCGTCGACACAGGATTCATCGTTGCCTTCGAAGATACCCTGCGATACAACGTCTCCGTCCTGCCAGGCCTGCGCGGTGGCGGCTTCAAACGTCTCTTCTTCAGCGGCGAAGGCCTCGTGTGCCAATTCTCAGGACAAGGAAAAATCTGGGTTCAAACCCGATACGTGACCCCCTACCTCTCTTGGATCAACCAGTACCGCCCCCAAAAAAGCAAATAAATCAACCTACAAATATCTAGCAACCCAAAAAGTTGAAATAAAACACCAAGCGGAATGTAAGCCTGCTCGGTGTTAACTAGAACGATGATTCGTACTAGTACCACTCCGACGTAAAAAGGCTCAACATGAAAGCCCCCCGCCCCAAAAAACGAAACACTGTAGCCAAACGGACTCGGCGGAACCGAACGTCCAACCCCGCGCGACCCCTTGGAATCGAAAAACTTGAACCCCGTAGACTGCTGACCACCAACCCGCTACTAATCGTTACCGTGGCCGACGGTACCGGCCCCGGTTCGCTTGCCGATCGAATTCAAATCGCCAACACACGCGCAGGTGCCGATCGCATCGTCTTCGATCCAAGTATCCAAGAAGTTCGGCCATCCGCAGAACTTCTAATCACAGATGCATTGACCATCGACGGCGAAAACCGTGTCTTCATCAACGGAACAGGTGCCTCTCGCCATGGATTGGTCACCGTCGCCAATAATGTCGAATTCTCTCAATTGACTATCGGGAATTACACCAAGGGTTTCGCAGTCGTCTTCAGCGGTGTCAGCAGCGGCTGGCTCCATAGCTCCAAGATCGGCACAAACCTAAACGGAGATAGCCCAAGACCCAACCACTCGGGGGTCCTCGTAACCTCCAGCTCCAACGTCATCATCGGTGCCGACACCAGCGGCGGTACCGCAAAACTTGGAAACCTCATCTCCGGAAACAATGACTGGGGAATTATCCTCGATGCCAACTCAAACCACAATCGCCTCTCAGGGAACCGCATCGGGACAAATGCAAGCGGCCAAGCTCCACTCCCGAACGCCTAACGACTCCATCGACTTCTCGAACTTCAACGCGTCCGTCACCCTCTCCCTAGCAACCCTATCGGTAAGCGCAACAGGACGCTTCACCTCAGTCGAGAGTTTCATCGGATCCTCACGACAAGATGCTATCACCGCACCAAATAGCGCAAATGTGTGGCACCTGACCGGCCCTTCTACCGGTTCGATCAACAACCTCAACTTCGCCTCCTTCGAAATCCTACGCGGTGGATCCGGCACTGATCAATTCAACATCGGCACCGAAGGCTCGGTATCACAAATTGTCGCAGGAAACACAATGTCTCAATCCCCACGAACGCTCTCCAAGCCGGCACAGTCGTCATCGGCGCAAGCGGAGTCGGCAGTATCGATGGCTTGTACCTAGGTAACACCAACCTCGGACCAGGCAACGACAATTTCTACGGGTTCGGTCCCTTATCCTCGCCTTCTCATACAGAAAATCCCTCTCCACAAAGCACCCTCCCCACCCCTTCGACAAAGACAATCGCTCATGAACACTGAAAAAACTTTTATTGACTCTCCTGGTAGGCCGCGATAAGTTCCTCCAGCTTTTCAGTAGGTAATTGTGCTTTCTGCATTTCGGAAATATACAACGCCATATCGTTCACTGGCTGACTAAGACAGGTATATACCATGCTTCTCAATTCCCCTTCCAGCATCAACAACTCTTCCGCAAACGTTTGGGGCTCATGTTTAGTCGCAATCCATCGCAAGTAGATGCCTACCAGCGCAAAAATCTCTCGGCTTTGCCGATACCAACCACGACTTCCAAAATTATTATCCCTGGAAACCTCTTCCATCCATTTCTCCCATAATTGCGCTATTTGATCCAGTTCATGGAACCGGTTGTTTTTTGTGAGTGCGGAACTCACTTGCAAAATGTGGGAAAAAACACAATCCTGTGCAGTCCAATCAGCTACCAATACATCCCGGTACTCATCGATGAAATCCTCAAATCTCCCATGCAGTTGCAGCCCCCTCTCAATCCTACCATCGAGTAAATTCCACTCGACTACCTCCGTTTGTGAATGTAAAGCGTCCACAAAAAATCCAGGCCGATTCGTGCGTTGATATGCCACAAACGACTCTTTCGAATTCTCGGCAAGTAGCAATAACGCATCATCCAATGACCGCTGCTTGATTATTGCCGCAATCTGAAGCTGAATTCCACAACGCGTCTCCAAGGCGTTATCGAAATTCGGATGAGTTGCAGGCATACTCTTAATAAAATCGATGGCCCTCTGATACCAAACCAAACTCTCGTCACTTTTCCCCGATGACTGCAGACAAACCCCCATCCAATAGGCTCCGTTAATCCTGGCCATAACCAGTCCGTCCGTCGGAGAACTTTGAATCAGCTTTTCGATCAAACTCAATGATCGTCCTCTAACTTCTACCGCCTTTTCGTATTCCTTTTGCGATAAATAACAAATCGAAGCGTAATGCAACATGATCTGTAAATGATTCTGTAACGAAGAATCATTGGGGGCTAGCTCGTGAGATCGTTCAAGCAACGGTATTTGCTTTTTGAGACTCTCGAGCAACTCCGACGGCAACACTCTCATGCCCGCAAGAATCTGATCATTCATGTCACTGTTCGTCACGCGCATCGACTCCAAAAACAACTGAATGATCTCCGCTCGATCATCCGCTAACAGTTGGTTCGACTTCGCTAATCCTCGCTGGACCTGCCACTCACGACTTAATAGACCAATCATCACCGCCATCGAAATCAACAAAGTACCCAAAAAGGTTGAGACAACCGGATGCGACACAATCAATTGCGATAGCAATTGCCAAGCGGTCGGGGGCGCAACCGAGACCGGCTCACCACGCAGATAACAGTTCAAATCCCGTGATATGTCACTCGCGTGCTGATAACGATGATTTACCTCCTTCTGTAAACACTTCATCACTATCGCGTCTAGAATCGGTGAAACCCTCTCCTCTACCTGCAATCCTTTGAACGGCACACGCTGCACTATGTTCGTTCGCGTTTGATAGTCGCTCGTACCGAGAAATGGATGCACCCCGTACACCAATTCATGAAGAATCACACCAAGCGAAAACAAGTCGGTCTGCGTCTTCAATGTCTCCCCTCGAATCTGCTCGGGAGACATGTATGCTAAAGTCCCCAATACCTCACCTTGCAGCGTCAGCGCACTTGTTGGCTCCCATTGCAATTTCTTCGACAACCCAAAATCAGACAATAAAGGCCAATACCCTAGACTCGTTCCATCATCCCGGAACTCTTTTCGCAATAACACATTGCTCGGTTTGATATCTCGATGCACGATCGCATTCGAATGCAACTCCTGCAACGCATCTGCTAGCCGACCGACCAGTACCACACTGTCGCGCACACTCAACCTCTCGCTGTTCTCCCGTATCTTAGCTGCCAAACTCTGACCATCGGCTAACTCTAATACCAAATAAGGTAAGCCTGCAGCGTATCCATGCGAATACAACTTCAATATGTGAGGGTGCTCCATCCGACCCAATATACGTGACTCTTCCTCAAACCGTTCCATCGATATGCGGTCCATTCGCTTGCTCGGCCGAAGTATCTTGACCGCAACGGACTGACCAGCTTTCTCGCGGTCCACCGCTGAAAACACCATCCCGTAAGCACCCGTTCCAATACACCGCAGATTCACAAATCGCTGCCGCGTTCCTTCTAACTGCTGCCCCGCTAGCGACTCATGCACTCCTACATTTATCCCTATCTCCAATATATGTTGCAAACACCTTTCCTCGTCCGAACGATCTATCGAAGCACTACGACTGATCGCTTGCGCATGATCACACCATTGCTGTAACTGAGCAATCTCATAAGATGTCGGTTCTGATGATCCAGGAAGTACACTACCCATCTCCCCCCTCCAATTCCCCCCACCAAACTAAAAATTCACCTAACGCGGCTTACGCGGCACCCAAGCATTCGCAGGTATCTTGCGACTAATCCCCTTTACGCACTGATCCACTAGATAACGCACTTCATCCTCTTTACGCCCAAGCTTCTCAGCAATCTCTGCATATGTCATCCCCTTGCGAAACCGCCAACGCAATAAACGCTGAAGCTCACGCGGCAACTTCAAGATCGCACACAAGACTTCCTCAATCATCTCCTCACGAATCATCCGGTCGAGAATTTCATCTCCCGACCCACCATCCACTAAATCACCCTCGTCAAAAAAATCTCCGTCAAAAAAATCTCCATCCGATTGCTCCCGTAGCACCGACCGCTTCTTAGCAAATACACAACGACGAAAATTCTCTAACTGATTACACAAAATTCGCGTCAGAAAACCAGCAAATTGACTCCTGTCCTCAAATCGACGCCCCCCAACACCCTGCACCACTGAAATCCAAGTCGATTGCAACGCATCCGAAGGATCTATCCTTCGCTGCATCCGACGATCCCATCGACGACGAATGATCTCCTTAAGCAATGGGCGATAATAGCGCATCAACTCGCGCACTTCCGCTTCGCCAAATACACGCACGTGATCCGTGACCGGCACTTGTGTCTCTCTGACGTCAATCCCCTCCACGAGGGGCAAGTACAATCCAGACATAGGAAGCCTCTGGAAGTTCAATATATAAGTCCAACAAAATCTACTCTTCGCTTTTCATCCTTAGACTCTTGATCCTTAGACTCTTCAGCCTTGGGACACTAATGTAACGCAATTTTAACCCCAAAAGCACCAGATTTTCTCAATCCGATCTAACTTACCTCAAAACGAATTACTCCCCGAAAAACTAAGGTAAAACCGCCTGAACGTCGACATCCATTTCCTTCAAATAAGCCCTAATCCCATTCAACTCATCCTTTCGCCCCTCCATAGCCGCCAACACATCCGTCAATCTATTACCCACCTCGCTAGCCTCCCTCTCTCTCCCTAACTTCCGATAAACATGCCACCGAAATGACTCTATCACAACCTTCACCCCGTCGCGCGAGCGCGTGTAAGGCGAAGTATCTGTCGCCAAATAAACTCCCTTCTGCTCAAACCAATCCTCCCATTCCTGCAGCACCTTCAACGCATTCTCGTATCGCCCCGCACGTAACTCAAACGGGATCCATGCCCCAAACAAATGCACCGTTTCACGAACCGTCCAACCTACACCCCAATCCACCGAAAATGACTCCATCGCCACTTGAATCGCCCTCTGATAATACTCCTCGCCTCGATCAAACTCACCCAACTTCGCTTCGACTTCCGCTGCCCCTATGTACCCAGTAAGCGCATGAACCAATAACATCAGCCGATCCGTGTCCAAAGCATACAAATTCTCCGCTAACTCCACCGCCCGAAGATACTCTCGCTTCGATTCCTCCAAACGATCCAATGCAAAATAACTAGCCCCAAGCCTAGCAACAATCGCGTTCCGTAAATCAGCAACGTCAATATCCTCCGGATTCGATCGTAGTATCTCTTCAATGAGTTCCAGCCCGAGTTGATAATACGCCACCCCCTTCTCGTGCTCCTTGAGCGGATTGTCATAAAACATCCCTAACCAATAATAAGAATTTGCTAATTGAAATTTCAGAGTCGAATCTGTCGGTCGACTCGCTAATAACTCCAACTGCAAATCAATTACTCGCTTACGCTCCGCGATCGCCAAATGCTCCTGACCAGAAAACGCATGACTCATCGAAGCATAATGCCGCAACACCGATAAAGTCCCAAGCAAGTTATCGCTGCGATCACCACCCTGCACCCGCTCGTCCAACTCCTGTATCTCAGGTCCCAACACTCTCAATAACTGAACTGGTGTGATGCGACTACCCTCTAAAATGCGATCCCCAAAAGCACTCCCGACCCGAACAGTGCTGCGCAACGCCCATTCCGTCAACTTCCTCTGCTCGCGATTCGCACGCACCATGCTCCAACCAGCAATTGCTGACAACAAACAAACCAACACCACCAATCCTGATACCACCGGCGAACGCCGCACAACTCGCAAGAACGACCTGCCAAATGTCGACTTGCGTGCAGAAACCGATTCCCCATTCAAAAACCGCTTCAAGTCCGCCACCAACTCCTGCGCCGTACCATAGCGATCCTCCGGATTCTTTGATAAACATTTCATCACTATCGCATCAAGATCCCGAGGAATCCCCAAGACATGAACCGACGGAGGCAACGGTAACTCCTCTATCACTCGTAGCCGTATACCACGATCATCAGACCCATCAAACGGTACTACCCGAGTTAATAACTCATACAAAACCACCCCCAACGAGTACAAATCCGAAGCGATTTGGATTTCATCCACGACCCCCCTCGCTTGCTCAGGGGACATATAACGGGTTGTCCCCAACACCCCACCATCCATCGTTAAATTGCGATCCGAGTTACCCTTCAGTCGTTTGGATAATCCAAAGTCCGTAATCACAGGACGAAAACCCAACCCCTCGCTCTCCTCACTCGGACAACCTAACAATAAAACATTCCCCGGCTTTAAATCACGATGCAACGTCAATCGTGAATGCGCATACTGCACCGCTTGCGAAAGCCGCATCAAAAACCAAACCGCTTGGCGAGGCGCCATCGGCTCCCTGCGTCTCGAAAACCACCGTGATAGCGAGCCGATCTGTGATAACTCCGATGTTATATAAGGAAGTCGCCCCAACCGACCCGTGTCATACACTCGCACAATACCAGGATGACTGAACTGAGCTGTTGTACGACCCTCCCCAATAAAACGCGCTTGCACGTCCGCTGAATGAAACTTCGAAGGACGCAAAATCTTAATCGCAACCTCCATCCCCAACTGCTTGTCAAAAACCCGAAAAACAACCCCAAACGATCCGGTACCAATCCACTTCGGCTCCCTAAACCGTATCCCCATCTGATCAACAGGGCCAATGTAGTCCCCCACCACACCTTGCTCGCCCCTCAAGTCGCCCCCATGACTGTCATGCGAAAAATCTCGATCCTGCTCCCCTAATCCACTACCAATACTCCCCTTCGTCACACCCCCATCCCCCCCGTAACTCCGTAACCCAACCTCTTCCGCATGTTGTAATAACTTTAGACATATCTCCACATCCTTCTGGTCCAAAGCTGTTCCCGATACCAAAGACCAATCACCCGCATCAATCATCGCCTGTAACTGGCGCAACTCCTGCGAAGATGTCGGCGAACTCTCGATTGAAGCTTCAGAAGGATCCTCGGACATCGATGCTCTCAACCTGTTAAAACGTGTCGGAATGAATTTCGTACTAAATACCAAAAATGGCACTCACGGAAATAAGACGATTTCTTAAAGTACTAATGCGGATCATCAATTTCGTCTAAGCGATCCAATCCTGAATAACGCGACCGTGAATGTCAGTCAACCGATAATCTCGACCGGCGTAGTGATACGTAAGCTTGGTGTGGTCAAATCCCATCAACTTCATCATCGTCGCATGCAAATCATGCACGTGCACCC
>JBEICB010000247.1:0-6518 GCA_040373655.1 Pirellula sp.
AGAGCGTATCGAATAGTTCAGCTGATGTTCCAGCACCAATCGTAGGTCATTCACGACGGAATGGTTCGCTATCAACTGTCGCTTAGCATCATCGAGATTGCGATCTTTGAATTGCGTTCCCCAGAGTGACGTATGCAGCATTTCTATGAGGGTTAACTGGGAATCTGAAGCCTTCAACCCGGGCGATGCCAAATAATCCAAAAGCCACTGGATTTGATGTGGGCAGTTCAAGTGGCTCGCTCGGCGGAGACCTTTGCTAAGCTGCTCCTCATCGGGAGCCACCACCTCCTCGATACACCCTGACTCCTCCAACAACCTCGACCATAATCCTCGCTTGAGCAACTCATCAAGCGTCGTGTCAAAATACTCGAGGGCATCTTCGATCGTAGGCACTCGCCCCAGATATTGCATCAAGTCCCGCAATGCACCAACTATCCGCGCTCGAACTAATTGAATTGAATCACGGACATTCTCGAGAACTCTCTGCTGAGCTACCCGCTCAAGCTTGATCACGCAACCACTCGGTAAATGCGGGAAAAATGACTCAATCTCGGTGTCTAATTTCGCCGTCGGCTTACCGCTTAGCGCCCTGAATCGACTTGCAAACCTAAACTCTCGCCTTTGAGCACCAATGAAATCCAATACAGTCAAACACTCTTTCTCAGGATGGAGTCTGAGCCCCCGTCCAAGTTGCTGCAAAAAGACGGTCAAGCTTTCCGTCGGGCGTAAAAATAGGACGGTGTCAATTTCAGGAATATCCACACCTTCATTGTAAAGATCCACCACAAAAATAAAGTTAATGAACCGCTCACGAAGTTGCTGCTGTACTGTTCTTCTTAGCTCATCAGATGACTCTCCCGATAGAGCGATGGATGGAATCCCCTTGTCCGAAAAATATCTCGCCATGAACTCGGCGTGGCCAACACTCACGCAGAATGCAAGCCCACGCACTCCCTTTGGATCAGAGACCGTTTCCAAGAACTTTTCCAGAATAAGGTTTGCCCGAATATCGTTTCCTGTATAGAGCCTATCCAATTCGTCTACCCGATACCCTCCACGTTGCAAGTTAAGGCTGTCAAGATTCACTGAATACGCTACGCCAAAATATTGAAATGGACATAGCAATCGGCGATTGATTGCATCCGGTAGACGAATCTCCGCACTACTACGCCCTTCGAACCAGCTAAGAATATCTAGTTGATCCGTCCGCTCCGGAGTTGCTGTCAACCCTAACAAAATCCTTGGATTCGAATGATTTAACAGCGCCTGATAACTCTCTGCCGCAGCGTGATGGAACTCATCTACAACGATGTATTCATAAAGATCCGATGGTTCCGCGATTAGATTTCGCGATTTGTAACTCTGAATCGAACAAAATAAATGATCGCGCTGTGTTGGCTCAAAACCGTCGACCAGCAAGTCTCCGAAATTCTGATCTCTCACGACACAACGGAACGATGCCAGGGCTTGTTGAAGTATTTCCTTGCGGTGCGCAATAAATAATAATCGCGGCTTCCTTCCAATCTGTTTTGCAACCCTGGCGTAATCGAACGCAGCAATCATCGTCTTTCCCGTACCAGTGGCTGCAACGACTAGATGCCTATGCTTATTCTGCACCTCTCGTTCCGCTGCGATAACGTCAAGAATCTCCTCCTGGAACGGAAACGGTCGTAAATCAAATTGGATCGCAGGTGATACCGACGATGAAGCTTGTCGCTCACGCTGGATTGCATCCTGCAAACGCTGTTGTGACGACTCACTATATTTCTGGAATTCCTCATCTTGCCAATATGTGTTAAATGTCCCTGTTACCTTCTCCCAAAGATAAGGTAGTTCGTACTGGCTAATTTTGGTCGTCCACTCAAGCCCTTCACTCAACGCCGCGTTCGAAAGATTCGCCGACCCGATGTATGCACTGCTGAAACCCGTTTCACGATGGAAAATGTAGGCTTTTGCGTGGAGTCTCGTGCGTTTCGTATCGTAGCTGACCCGAACCTCTGTCCGAGGTAATTGACGTAACGCCTCGATCGCCTTCGGATCTGTCGCTCCCATGTAGCTCGTAGTGATCACACGTATCACCGGGCCATCATGTCCAGGTCGATCCACCAATTCCTGCAAGTTATCAAGAAGTACCCGCAATCCGCTCCATTTGATGAAGGAGCACAAGATATCGACCCGATCACACGTTGAGATTTCTTTGCGTAACTGACTACCTAAACTTGCATCCAATCGAGTGCCGGTGAATAGACTGGATCGAGAAAGCGGGCTATCCGGTCGATCCGCCGCTCTAACATTCGTCGCTCGGTGTATCGCCAGTAGCCGCTGAAGTGGGGTCGCGATACTTAGCTCAATCGACTTTTCTTCAGATACAGCGTCAGAAATCGTCTCGATTATTCGCTCTACAAGTTGCTGCTGCTTGTCCGCTGAATCCGATCCACGATAAAGAGCCAAACTGGAGGCTATCAGACGCTCCAAGTATTGGGACAGAATTGTATGTGACTCTTCCGGATCAACTTGAATCAAGGTCGCTAGGCGCGGATCGCCTAATTGAGCGATTTTAGCTTCAATCGCCTTGGTTAATACGTGGTCGTAGAGTCCAGGTTTCACGAGCCTTGAGTTTCCTTTTCGAGAACGTCATCCAATATGAAATGAAGTCGCTAGTTTAGCGAATTTTTCGTGGAAATCCGCCGTTGCCATATCCGAGTTGCAACTCGTACCGTACGAAAAAAACAAGCCTCGCCGTTGGCTACAGGCTAAACGATCAATGTACCAATATGCTGCTTCGTCACACCCTACGAATGTGCCAAACGTCACCCTCTTGAACTAACTCAACTTCAAATCGCGTGCCGCGTTGACCTACCGTAGGGCCGTACCAGTTTCTCAAGATTTCACCCAAAACGTTCCCGCCCCCATCCTGATTCTCCTTCACGACGTTGATGTACTCCCTGCCAAATTTGGCTACATATGTCTTTTCGTCGATCTTGACCGAAGTTAAATCGGTTGGAATGTTCGTGGCATGAGCCCTGTTGGGTAACTTGATAATCGGTCGACCACCCGCAGCTATGATGCGGCACACATACCCATCTCGCTTCTTCCCCCGATCCAAATACTCAGCTAAACGCCAGTCAACCAACTCGCGCAGTAACTCCCCGAAACGGAATCGGTGTGGCCCAAAGTCGCCCCCTATCCATCGGAATACCCCCTCGTGATACTCGAAGTAGACCTTTTCCTCACCCCCTGCCCTCCCCCTCCCCACACTCCCTGCATGCGTCCAGGCCTTTATCGGATTGTCCTCCAAATGCCTCCGTAACTTGACGTCACTCTTTAAATGACTCTCCCCCAAATCCTCCCTCAACACCGAACTTCGCTCCGCCATCCTGCGAACCAGTTGCACTATCTCCCCTATCTCTATCTCCACAACCCCGCTTCCACCCGTGTCCAAGTCACCCCCAATCGCACCACTCTGCAACATCGCTAATAACACAAGCATCTTGTAACTCTTGGTCATCGCCGTCGTCTCGATCACCCTCAGAAACTCTCGCTGATGCTCCCAAGCCGCCCGATCCTCAGATGTCAGCCCCTTCATCGAATCAACATACCCAAACCAACTGCCATACTCTGGCCTCACCGCCCTCGGGTTGTAACCTGCATGATATGCTTCCAACGCCGTGGGCCGATGTTCGTACAACTCCTCGAAGTCCCGGTAAAAAGCATCCATGGCCTCCGTGTGATTCGCCGGACGCAACACTCGCTCAATGAGATCTATCGTCTCTAACTCATAAGTCACACTGCATTCAGGCGGCAACTCCGCTTCCCCCCGCTGCAATAACTGCAACCCACGCCGTATCTCTGAATCGGACTCGCCTACACCTAACAACGGTTGTAGCATCGACCGTAACTTCACCAAAAACGTACGGTGATTCCCGATGTAATCGACCACTTTCAAGCGTGGTTTGTCCTCACTCTTGCGCAACCCCCGCCCAAACTGCTGTAACCATACAATACTCGACTCGGTCGGTCGCAACATCAATACCGTATCGATGCTCGGGATATCCAATCCTTCGTTGAACATGTCGACCGCAAAGATGATGTCCAAATCCCCACGCGACAATGCATCAAGCGACCCAGCACGCGGATCCGAATCGCTTCCAGAATGGACCGCAGCAACCCGCATCCCCGCCCCGCGAAAATACTCCGCCATAAAATCGGCATGCTGCTGAGAACAACAAAATCCTAACGTCCGCTTGGCTCCCACCCGCTGCAACTGCTCCAGTGCATTTTGTGCCCTCGCACGGGTCGAAACCGCCGAAGTCAACTTAACTTCATCAAACCGCTTACTCTTCCAAGGAATATTGCTGTAGTCGACCGCATCGGGTACGCCAAAGTACTCGAACGGACTGAGCAACTCTTCGTTGATCCCCCGAATCAGATCGCATCGGTACACTAAGTTCTCGTCGCACAACCCCAACAAATCTCCACCGTCGGTCCGCTCGGGAGTGGCGGTTAACCCAAGCAGGAACTTGGGCTGAAAATGATCCAGAAGCCGTCGATAAGTCGCGGCAGCGGCATGATGAAACTCATCCACAACGATGTAATCGAATGCATCGGTCGCGAATCGCTTCAGATGCTCGCTTCGCCCAAGCGTCTGGATCGACGCAAAAAGCAACTCAACACTACCGAGCTGGGATGCACTTAGTTCACTGTTGTAACGACTACAGTTAGCGTCCGGCCGGATCTTGCGAAACGTTCGCATCGATTGCTGTAGAATCTCATCGCGATGCGCAACAAACAAAACACGCTGGAAAAGATATTCACCCGACTCCGATTTGCTTGCCGCATCAAACGCCGCGAGATACGTTTTCCCCAGCCCCGTAGCAAGCACCACTAACCCGGATCGGTTTCCTTCCAATCGCGTCTTTGCCAGGGCTTCTAATGCCTCAAGTTGAATCGAGTGGGGCGTTGGAACGGTGTCGGTCGGATCTTTATCGACTTCGAGTCGGACATACTGTTGCTCGCGCCTTCGGCTGCGGTAGCGATTAATCCAATCGGTGTCGACACGACGAGTGCAGGAATGTTGGAGAAGCTCTTCAAAGGCGTCCGCCATGGCGTTGAGGCCAGCGGTGTGAATTGCATGGTCGACGCAGTAATTCCATTCGATCCCGGCGAGGAGGGCCATTCGTGATATGTTGGAGCTTCCTACAAACCCGCCGCGATGCTGGGAATTTCCTCGAAACAGGTACGCCTTTGGGTGGAACGACATTGCCGGCGAACATTCCACGACGTAAAGCTCAAGATTTGAGCCTAACTCCAGCAGGTCCTCGAGAGCTTCGGGCTCGGTCACATCAAGGTAGTCGCCGGTGATAATGCGCACGCGACCTTGGCGATCGAGAAGATCTTGCAAGTGCCCGCGCAGCAGATCGAGTCCACTTTGTTTGATGAAGGCCACGGAGAAGTCGACTTGGTCGGCGCGTCCAATGGCAGTGAGCAGATGAGGCAAGAGCGGGTCCGCTTCGCCTCGAACAAAATGTTTCGGTGGCGTGTCGATAGAAGTCGGCTTACCGATCTGAAATTCTGAAGATTTCTCGGCGAGGTAGTTAGCAAGTTGAGGAATAACATGACGGACACCGCCGCGAGGATCGGGAACATCGCCACTGTAGCGGGGGATGAGATGGACATGTAAATGTGGAACGGTTTGCCCCGCAGCAGCCCCGACATTGATACCGATGTTGTAGCCATCGGGTTGATACGATTTCTCGATGTAGGATTTTGCGATCTCGAGCCCTTCGGTGAGAGCTCTTTGTTCATCGTGCGTAGCTTCGAACCAGGTAGCGACGTGTCGAGTGGGAACAAGGAGCAAATGGCCGGGGCTGACGGCGAACCCATCCCACAGTGCAACAACGTTTGCCGTACCGGCAGAGTGTTGGAAGAGGATCCGTTTGCTATCGAGTTGGCAGAACGGGCAAGACATCTTGGGGGACGAGTAATAAAAGTGGCGAGATTGGACAGATACAGTTTTGAGAAGAAACGAATTGTAGCACAGTTAAGTAGCCTCGTGGTGGGATTTTTCGTTTAGCAGTCAGCCGGAGGCGTACCTGTCTTCAAACCAATATCTCACGCAAAGAAAACCAATATCTCACGCCAAGCAGCAAAAACGCGGAGAGCCAATGGCGCGAGAGAGTTGTAGAGAGAAAGTGGAAAGTAGACAACGCGGGAGACGTTTCTAAGGAATTGCGTTCTGGATTGTTTTGTTTGCTGTCCCTTGGCGTCCTTTGCGTCTTGAGCGGAGCGGGCGTGAAAAATTTCAACTGGCGGGACGAGCATACCGACGCGCGATTTCGTTTAGCAGTCAGCCGGAGGCGTACCCGTCTTCAGGCCAATATCTCACGCAAAGAAAACCAATATCTCACGCAAAGAAGCAAAGACGCGGAGAGCCAATGGCGCGAGAGAGTTGTAGTGAGAGAGTGGAAAGTAGACAACGCGGGAGACGTTTCTAAGGAATTGCGTTCTGGATTGTTTTG
>JBEICB010000408.1:0-2152 GCA_040373655.1 Pirellula sp.
AGTGATGGGTATAGCTAGGATAGCGCGACGAGGCGCTAAGGCTTCCAGTGCGGTGCAGAGTCTTGAAGGTGAGTAGGCTTGGAGTGGTGTTTTGCATTTGAGGCAAAAGGGCGTGGCGATCAGGGAGAAGAGAACTCGCAGTGGTTCGAGTAAGTCAGCGGTGGTACCGACGGTGCTACGGTTATTCCTCGAGCGATCGGAGCGGGTGATTGCGAGGGTAGGGGGTAGGTTATCGAGGCGGTCGAATTTGGGTTTTTCGAGGCGAGCCAGAAATTGCCGAGCGTAAGCGGAGAAGCTTTCGATGTAGCGTCTTTGTCCTTCGGCATAGAGGGTGTCGAGTGCGAGGGAGGTCTTGCCGCTTCCGCTGACGCCGCAAAGGACAGTCAGTTGGTGTAGAGGGATATTGACATCGATGTTTTTGAGATTGTGCTCGGCAGCTCCACGCAGTTCGATGCTACGTACTTGACGGTCTTTTTTGGGGTGGGAAGTAGCCAACTTTTAACTCGCGAGTGGTTATCCGGCAGGCTGCAGGAAACGGATTAGCGAGAGTACCCATCCGCTGGCGAGCACGACGATGCTTGCCACGGCGCAGCCAACCCAAAAGGAGGTTGAGCGGGGAATGTGTTGGGAGCGTGGATTGAAAGGTTCTATCAGACGGTTGATCCAATTCTCTCGTTGCTCGGAGGAATCGAACCATTTGGATTGGTTGAGTTCCAGGATACCGAATTCGACGGAGTAGACTAGAACGCAGTAATGGGTAGATCTTGCCGGGGTTTCGGTTTTTTCGCCTTGGTTTTCATCCATGAGGTGTGAGTGCAGGGCGAATTGCGGGAAGTTCTTTGGTCGTGCGCGGGAGAGTTCGAAGCACCAGACTTGAGTACCGAACTGTGTGTCGGATTCTTCGGACAGGTGGATAGGCCGAAGGTTCTCGATTCGGCTGGTAGAGTCTGCGATTCCGAGTTCTTCTGCGCAGTTCCAGGCTGACTTGGTAATTTGCTGCCAAGTTTTTCGGGGGAATTGTAGATGATCAAGTGAAGACTTCACGGCGGTGTTCCATCGCTGCTACGCGTTACCTTCCTTACCTCAGGTGACCTTCTTTGCACCCTAGATGGCTTGGGCATAGTATAGTGAGGGCAAGGGGTTTGTCCCAAGGTGTAAGTAAATGGAATACCGCAATCCCAGCAGAAAATTTAAGCGGTGTTTTTAAGCGATTTCTTTAAGAACGGGTCCATTTTTATTTTCGGGTGCTTTTAGGATGTAGCGAGGGTGAATTGTTCGAGCGAAAAAGTCTGAAATGGCCGATTTTGGTGGCGACGCTGATGATCATCAGCGTGGTGGGTTTGACCGTGGGATGGGTATTGCTGAATGTCTTCAGTGCTTTGGATCCGCAGAAGAACAGTCGTGCAGGGATCTATTGGATTTTGCTCAGTGTGGGTACGATTTTATTCGCGTTTTTGTTGGCGGGGGTGATTTTGTATTTGATTTGGATTATTCAGAACATCAATTTGAATCGGCGTCAGAGTAATTTTATTGATGCGGTGACGCATGAGCTGAAAACACCTATTGCTTCCTTGAAACTCTATTTGCAGACGTTGAATCGGAGGGTTGTGGAGGGGCCACAGCGGCAACAGTTTTATCAGACGATGATGGAGGACGTGGAGCGATTAGATCGTTTGATCAATCAGTTACTTGATGTTGCTAGGCTTCAGCGGGTCGATCAAGAGCCGGTACCTAAGGAGTGGGTGTCGATTGATGGGGTGATCAACGACAACATTGCGAGTTTGACAAAGCAGCATGGTATTGATCGGGAAGTGTTTCGATTTAATGAGTGCAAGTATGAGTTGTTTGTGCAGCGGGTGGACTTGGATGTGCTGCTAAGGAACGTGATGGACAATGCCATCAAATACGCAGCATCCAAGCCGGAGATTGAAGTGCGTGTTGAGTACGAGAATGGAAACGCAGTGATTTACGTATCGGACAATGGAGCGGGGATTCCGAGGCATTTGAGACGCAAGATTTTTTCGCGATTCTATCGAGCGGGTGATGAATTGGAGAGGAAGAAGCCTGGAGTGGGGCTTGGGTTGTTTTTGGTTCGCTCGATTGTGGAGCGGCTGCGAGGAAGCATCAGCGTTGGGGATCGGGGTAAGGGGGG
>JBEICB010000346.1:0-3665 GCA_040373655.1 Pirellula sp.
CTACTTCTGAATTTGTAAAAGTTTGAATAGCAGGAATTTCTCCAACTGAATTTATAGAAGTTTGAACAGAAGGAATTTCTTCTTCAACTACTTCCGAATAACACAGTCTGAATGAAACAGTCTGATTAACACAGTGCGTCGAAATTATAAGCCGAAAAAAAATTTGTTCTATTGCAAACCAGCCAAGCTAGCGAGTCGCTCGACCAAGCGTCCCAAATACTCGCGGTATCGCTCCGGCAAGTCCCGACTCCAGGATTTCCCTTGCGATTCAAAGGTCGATTGAACCCGCTCAGCTACCGAACGCTCCGTTAACACCCCTTCCGCTACCAAATCACACAACGCATTGAGCGCATGCAACTTCCCTCCCCAATTTCCCTCCCGCTCTTCTACGATCGCAACCAATACATCCTGCGCTTCCTCCTTCTCAACACCCTTCGACATCCTGCACAACGTCTCGGCGACCACCGCGCGAACCTCCAAATCCGGATCCTGCAGTAGGTGGATTAAAGCCTGATCAATGCCGTGCGATTCCCCACTAAACAACCGACCATCGCTTGCTAACCCCCTCGCTGCAATCCCTCCCCAATACCGCTGCACAGCCTTTGAACTAACGAGCATCGCTTTTACCTCAGCCAAGATCCCCAAAACTTCCGTATTCGCTTGGCCCCGTACGCCCGTATCGCTGTTCTTCCGAAAATTTTCCCCACGCAAAAGAATATCCCCGGACGCCCAAGCCGCTTCGATGGCCCGAACGCGGTCCTGGAAGGTAAATCGCAAATGCCACCCCTCTGGAAATCCTCCCGTATCCCCAACGGATAACATATGCTCCTTCAATCGCAGCGCTAATTGCCCTTTAATCTCCTGCAACATCGCATCGTCTGATCCACCAAGATTATGAATCTGATACGGATCGACTTGCAAGTCATACAACTCCTCGACCGGCTTGCGCTGCCAGAAAGCCGACTGCACCGCATTCAACTCATTCGCTTTATACCGCTCAAACCAAACGCGTGTAGTCGGTGTCTGAAACATGTAATTCAAATAAGCTCCCTGCGGTCGATCAGGCATGAAATTTCGGATGTACGCATATCGTCCATTCCGCACAACCCTCGATGAATCAATGCGCTCATCCATCCGGTCGCGAAACCCAAACAAAAAATCCTTTTCTCGATCCTGAGAATCAAAAAAGGACTTACCGTGCAAGCTTTGCTTCCCTTCGTCCGAAATACTCACACCGCATAAATCCAAAACTGTCGGCACTAGGTCGACAAAACTAACCAAGCGATCCGTTCCTGTACCCGCTTGATAAAACGGTGCATATCGATCCGCCAGCCTCTTCGGTAAATGCACCAACATCGGAACCCTTAAACCCGTCTCATACAACCATCGCTTACCCCTCGGTAATCCACAACCGTGATCCCCGAAGAAAAAAACAACCGTCGAATCCGACAACCCATCCTCTTGCAACTCCCCCAATAACTTTCCCACCATTCGATCCATCTCAGTGATTCGATCATAGTACTGCGCCCAATCTAACCTGACCTCTTCGACCTCAGGATGATACGGCGGTACAGGAGCAAGCTTCGGATCATGTTTCGGCATATAAGGCCGCTTGCGTATCTGCCCTTCATGAGTCACGGCAAAATTAAAGACCGAAAAAAACGGTTGCCCCTCTCCGCGGTTCCTCCAATGCGACTCCTTGTTCGAAGTATCCCACATGGTCTTGCCAGTCGGCTCACTAAAGTTGTAATCCTCTTTGTTGTTATTCGAACAGTAGTACCCTGCCGCTCGCATACGCTGAGGCAAAGTTAAGAATCCAGCCGGTAACGGAACACTCGATCGCATGGGCTGTGCCCCATACGAGGTAGGGTATATCCCCGTGATTAACGTTGTTCTCGCTGGAGCGCATACCGGTGCATTCGACCAACAACAATCAAATCGTAACGATCGCTCAGCAAATCGATCTAAGTGCGGTGTTTCCGCATACCGATCCCCATAACAACCTAACTGCGGTCCCGTGTCCTCACAGGTAATCCACAACACATTCGGTCGAAACTCGTCCGATCCCTCCCCGCCACTTGCAACACCCGAAATCTCCTCCAATCCCGAGCCACCTAGCAAAGCTAAAACCACAAACCAAAGAGAGAACGTCCGCTGTAACATCAAGCTGCCATGAAACCAGTCGGCGAAACAAGTCGTACCGCGCATAAGCATCATTCTTCTCCCAATAGGTAATCATTCCACCATTTCGTTTAGCGGTCAGCCGTAGGCGTACCCACCACCTCAGCCCTCCAGACATCATACACATCCACCATTTCGTTTAGCGGTCAGCCGTAGGCGTACAAGCCAAATTAGGCACCATCAAACCGCACATGCCCTGCTACTTACAAAACAGACGAAAACTGCATGGAGATTACTCAGGATTTACAGTGGGTGAAATGAATCGGGTTTGAACTGGGGAAGTAATGTCCTACGCACGCACCGTCCTACTCGCGCACTTACCGACAATCGTTCCTCGAAGAGCCCAAACAATCAACCTTCGAGTACGATTCTCAGCATCCGTCGCAGTGGCTCCGCCGCGCCCCAAAGAAGCTGGTCACCAACGGTAAACGCAGACAAATAACACCCTCGCCGCGAGGGATCTAATTCCAGCTTGCGCAATCGCCCCACCGGGCAATTCAATAACCCAGAGACGGCAGCAGGACTCAACTCTTTGACCGTCGACTCACGATTATTTGGGACCACGCGCGACCAGGGATTCGCGGAATCGATCAATTCTACTAGCTCGTCTAGCGGAACGTCACGCTTCAAGCAAATCGTTAACGCTTGACTATGGCATCGCATCGCACCAATCCGTACACAAATACCATCGACAGGGATCAAGCTTTGCTCGGTACCCAATATCTTGTTGGTCTCCGCTTGCCCCTTCCACTCTTCCTTGCTCTGGCCGTTCCCCAAGTCCTTATCAATCCATGGGATCAAGCTACCTGCCAACGGAACGCCAAAACAGTTGGTCGACAAACTTTCGCCTCTCATCGTCTGAGTGACCTGCCGATCGATCTCCAAGATCGCCGAACTGGGGTTCGCTAGCAGCGAATCGACCGGTGCCGCAAGCTGTTTCATCTGCGTGAGTAACTCTCGCATGTTCGGAGCACCAGCACCCGAAGCTGCCTGATACGTCATACTGGTCATCCATTGCACCAAACCCTCGCGAAACAATCCATGCAGCGCCATCAACATGAGCGATACGGTGCAGTTCCCCCCGGCAAAAGTCTTGATTCCCCGAGATAACCCATCCCGAATAATGCGGTCATTGACCGGATCGAGAATAATGATCGTCTCTGGACGCATTCGCAACGTAGAAGCAGCGTCAATCCAAATTCCATTCCAACCATTTTTACGCAACGCATCGTACGTCGCCGTCGTGTAGTCGCCACCTTGTGCCGTGACGATAACATCCATTTTCCCTAACGATTGAAGATCATTCGCATCGTGCAACTTGCCCGTGCTCTGACCGCCAACCTTCGGCCCCTCGCCACCCGCATTCGACGTAGAAAAAAATACCGGATGGAACTCTTGAAAGTCCTTCTCCGCCGTCATCCGCTCAAGCAATACTGAGCCGACCATCCCACGCCAACCTACTAAACCGACTGTTTTCACGATGC
>JBEICB010000081.1:0-20681 GCA_040373655.1 Pirellula sp.
GGACGGACGAATCGACGCCACGAAACATCGCTCTAGCTACTCTCGGAACAACAGTGACCGCATCTGGTAGCCGAGAATCTCAGACACATCAGTTGAAATTCATCCATGACGGCACCTATGGCAACGCTTCGAGTTGGATGAGCGATCAACATGGTAAAGGATGGGTGCAATTCACGCTCCCATCCCCAACGTCGATCTCTAAAATCACTTGGGGAAGAGACCGTAACGGTCAATTTCAAGATCGAACCGCCACGGCCTATCAAATTCAAGTTGGCATGAACGATTCGGATTTAGAACAAGTCGCCCTGAGACTTTCGCAACGTCCACGAGTCCAAGCGAAACGAAATTCGGAACGCTTTGCACCGCAACTTGCATCAGCTGTTCGAATGCGCATTCTCGCCACCAATCGCTTAGAACCCTGCATTGACGAGTTAGAAGTCTTCGACACCGAAGGAAACAATCTCGCGCTCTCTACACGTGGTGCAAAGGCTTCATCGACCGGAGACTCCACATCACCCGACCGCCACGAACTGCGCTTCATAAACGATGGCAACTACGGAAATGAACGTAGCTGGATGTCGAATCAAGATGGCAAAGGAGAAGTGACTATCGAATGGCACGAGCTGACTCGCGTTGAGCGGGTCGTATGGGGTAGAGACCGACAGGGCAACTACTCCGATCGATTAGCAATACGATATGTCATTGAACTACGCGACCCAGAAGGTCGTTGGATCCCAGTTGCAACAGAGTCAGACCGAGCTACCTATCCTTCAGATGGTGCACCGGCAGGGCAGGAGGAATCAGCCCAAAACATTGGGATGAACACTCACTTTACCCCCGAAGGGATTTCTGAAAACGAGCTTGCGGAGCTTAAGAAAATCGAAGCGAGACAGGTAGCCATCCAAAAGGAAATACAGTCTGCAACCGAAGCTCAAAAAGCGTTCGCAGGGAAGTTCCGCGTACCCGACAAAATCCATGTCTTGAATCGAGGAGATCCTGAACAGCCGAAAGATCCTGTTGTTCCCATGATCCCTAAATTCTTCGGAGATAAGTTCCATAATGCCTCTGGCTTTGGTCCATTGGTCCTCGATCCGGAAAGTTCAGATGCTGCCCGCAGAATGGCCTTAGCGAATTGGATTGCCGACTCCAACAATCCACTGACTCTCCGTGTGATCTCGAACCGAATCTGGCAGGGGCATTTTGGGATCGGGTTGGTTGAGACGTCGAATGACTTTGGATTAAACGGTTCTGCACCTACAAACCCAGATTTGTTGGACTGGTTAGCGCAAGAATTATTGCGTGGAAACTGGTCGCTGAAACATCTTCATCGTCAAATCGTCCTTTCACAGACTTATCGTCAGTCAGCAGATGCTCCTAGCGACTTTAGCCAACTAGGAAATCGTATCGACGCACAATCGCGGTTCCTTTGGAAATACCCTCGTCGACGATTAGAAGCGGAATCAATTCGAGACACGATGCTGTTCGTCAGCGGCGAGCTAAATACACAAATGTACGGACGCGGATACGACTTATTCGATCAACGCGGTGGTCTCAGTGGATTCAATCCTGTAGAGATGTTCCCACCGGAGGGGCTTCGGCGAATGATCTATGCCCACAAAGTTCGACGCGAACGCGAGGCGGTATTCGGGGCCTTTGATTGCCCCGATGCCGGCCAAAGCACTGGCTTACGGCGTTCATCCACGACCCCCATTCAAGCGTTAAATCTGCTCAACAGTCCCTTCACCCTCGAGCGGTCGAAAGCATTTGCCGAACGCTGTCGCAATGCGGCAGGTAGCGACATGCCTGTTCAGATCCAAAAGGCGTTTGAATTCGCGTTGATGCGTTCGCCTACTTCAGAAGAATTGACGGATGCCATTCCATTCGTCGAAGAATTCGGACTCGAATCTCTCTGCCGAGCTTTATTCAACACCAACGAATTTTTGTTTACGCCATGAGCCATCCTGTACCTCCTTTGCTCGACCGGCGCGGCTTTCTACAGAATGCGTCGAGCGCCCTGAGTTCCGTAGCTCTTGCTAGCCTCCTTTCGCAAGATCGATTGCTAGCCGGTTCACCACAAGAAAATGGAATCGCTACAACTTCCTCGTCGATTCTATTGGACCCCAAAAAACCCTACGCTCCTCGCGCAGGGCATTATGTGGGCAAAGCAAAAAACGTCTTGGTCATCTTTTGCGCTGGTGCCGTCAGCCAATTAGAAACATGGGACTATAAACCCAAGCTCATTGAATGGGATGATCGTCCTTTACCGGGAGGCCCCTCCGTAACATTCCAGGGTCCTGCGGGTAATCTTGCTCGCCCCCAATACAACTTTCGTCAGCACGGGCAAACCGGTAAGTGGGTTAGCGATTTGATCCCTAACTTGGCGCGGTGGACTGATAACATCGCCTTCGTGCATTCACTTACTAGTAAATCGAACACACACGGCCCCGCCGAAAATTTTCTCTCCACTGGCTTTAACCTCGACGGATTCCCAAGCCTCGGAGCTTGGGTGACGTACGCGTTGGGAAGCGAGTGCGATGACTTACCCGCCTATGTTGCTATCCCTGACCCACGAGGTGTGCCCCAGAACGGATCCAATAATTGGGGACCAGGATTCCTCCCTGCCGCCTTTCAAGGAACAACCCTATCGGCATCTGCACCTGTTCGTTACCTAACTCCGGCAGGCATCGATCCTAGGACCGACGCAGCCACCCGAAAGTATCTTCAGCGGATGCAAGAAAAGCACTTGAACGCTCATCCAGAGGAGTCGGAACTTGCCGCGAGAATTGCAAGCTATGAACTTGCGGCACGCATGCAGATGAGTGTTCCCGAACTCGGCGACTTGAGCAATGAACCGGAACATGTACTGCGTGCATACGGCGCCGACGACCCTCAAAACAAAGACAAAGCCGCCTTCGCACGCAACTGTATCCTTGCCAGACGCTTAATCGAACGCGGAGTTCGATTTGTCCAACTTTTTAATGGAGCTTATGCGAGCGCCGGAAAACTAAATTGGGATGGACATAGCGATCTGAAAGCCCAATACGATGTGCATGCATCGATCCTCGACCAACCCGTCGCCGCACTGCTCGACGACATGCAAGCACGAGGCCTGCTCGATGAAACGCTTGTCGTTTGGTGTACGGAATTCGGTCGCATGCCCTTTTTTCAAAAAGGGGCTAAAGGCAGGGATCACAACCCGGATGGATTTACATGCTGGTTAACAGGAGCCGGCGTGAAAGCCGGAGTAAGCCATGGCGCAACGGATGAACTTGGCGTTCGAGCTGTGGAAAACGTTCATCTGCTGTATGATTTCAACGCGACAATTTTACATTTGCTTGGGCTTGATCATGAGCGATTAACCTTCGAACACAACGGTATTCAACGCCGACTTACCAACGTCGAAGGCTCAGTCATACGACCTATACTAGCCTAATCACCGATGGCACCACAACCCACGCTATCTCGGTGTAATTAATGTCTGAAAACCACATAGCAGAACTTTCAAACCCAACTCATACAGACTAGTTCTATGACCACAGATTCAACGAATTCTCGCAGCAGTTTCCTAGCGGATAACCAGGAACTCGCGCAGGCTTGTAGCATTGCCCAAACCATTGCAAAGAACGCAGGAGAAATCCTTGTACAGATGCGTTCCAAGTTTGAACTTCGAGAAAAATCGGAAAAAGACCTGGTCACCGATGCGGACGTCGCAGCTCAAGTCGCCATTGCATCAGCGATCGCATTGCACTTTCCAGAGCATGGGTTCTTAGGGGAAGAGGGCTCCGAGGGAGTATCCCAGAGACAGCGAGATAACAACAATACTTCTCGATGGAAATGGGTAGTCGATCCACTAGACGGTACTACGAATTATGCGCATGGGCTGTCGCAGTTTGGTGTAAGTATGGCTTTGACTTATGATCTTCAGCCAGTCTTAGGTGTCGTATACGATCCTGTAGCGCAGGAGTGTTATTCTGCTGTAGCAGGACAAGGTGCAGAGCTTAACGGCAAGCCGCTCAAGACGAGCGGTTGTGTCAACTTATCCAAGGCACTTGTTGCAGCAAGCTTTCCCCCTAGGTTGAACAGAGACGCTAAAGAAATTCAACAGTTCGTAGAGATGCTGCTCGAAAGTCGATCCTTGCGTCGCCTCGGTTCTGCCGCCTTGAATTTATCTTACGTCGCTGCCGGTCGCTTGGATGGCTATTGGGGCGGTCGTCTGAACGCTTGGGATATCGCTGCCGGTGTGCTGATCCTTCAGGAATCTGGCGGCGAGATTTCCGGACAATCCGGCGATACGATCGATGTTTGGCGAGGGGACTTGATCGCTGCAGCCACTCCAACTCTGCATCAACAAATCCTATCCGTCCTTTCCCGAGTACAACCAATCTAAACCAGATTCCACACCGTCCAGATTCCACATTCCAACCAGAGAATCCCACATACTATTCGTTTTGCAGTAGCTACGAAAGAAAGCCGTACAATGAGCATAGATCGGAAATGGGATCGGCTATCCCAACGTGCTTCGAGCCCCACCCAAGAGCATGCGTATGGATACGGTCCAAGAATCACCGGGTTGGAAACTGCAATTCCTCATGATGTGATGCCTGGATTAATGGCGTTGCGAGTGACCGCCAAATCAAGCGATGGCGAACTCTATCACGGAATGGGCGAAACCTACTACATCCCCACGGCCGCTGCATCAGTCATCCATGATTTTTTTGCTCCCCGTCTATTAGGAGCAGATGCTCTAGCTATTGAGAGCCACTGGAGATTTCTCTACGAAAGGATGATCGCGTTCGCAGGGACCGGAGCGGAACTGAGGGCATTGTCCGCAATCGATCTGGCTTTATGGGACATCGCTGGCAAACTTCGTGGTGAACCGATCTGGCGACTACTAGGTGGTCCTGTTCGCGATCGAATTCGTGTTTACAACAGCAGTGGTGGACCAAGTTACGGACGCACCAACACCAAGATCCCTAGCGCATCAGGATGGCCTGGGCATGGGGATCCAGGTCGCCCTGGCCTCCTGGAAGACAATTGGTCGAGCGTTCATCAGCCGGTCGAACTCGCTAAAGAACTCATGGACGCGGGATATACCGCCATGAAATTATGGTCGTTCGATGCCGTGTATCGCCGTAGTGGCGGCCAACTGCTCTCCCCCAAAGATATCGACGAAGGACTTGAGCCGTTTCGCAAGATCCGTAATGCGCTAGGTGGTGCCATCGATTTGATGCTCGACGGGCACGGATTCTTTTCTCTAGGTGCCGCAAGACAAATCGCCCATGCGATGCAAGAAGTAAGCCCGTTATGGCTTGAAGACATTCTTCGCCCGGATAGCGTACATGCGATGACTGAGTTTCGAAAAAGCGTCGACATTCCGATCGCTGTCAGTGAAATGCTCGTCACCGCAGATACCTACCGCCGTGTACTCGAAGCCGGGGCTGCGGACATGATCATGATCGATCCAACTTGGGCTGGTGGAATCTCCGGAACGAAACGGCTTGCCGAACTTGCACAACACTATAACGTCCCAACCTTGATGCACGATTGCACTGGGCCGATGACATTACTCTCCGGGCTGCACATCGCTGGTTGCAACAGCGGTGTGGCATACCAAGAAACGGTACGAGCACACATCGCAACCCTTTATCCACATTTGATCGAGGAAACGCTTAGGGTAGAGCAGGGGAGTATGGAATTACCCCAAGCCCCCGGCATCGGAGCAACTTGGAAATCGGATCTCTTTGAACCTGGACACCCGGGTTACCGCGCAAGTCGCTTCGAGCTGTAAAAAATTCAACAAGTGGTTTTCACGCAAGGATTACTTTCGATCCTGCGAACTGCTTCTTAAAAAGCTCACAATCGCTGCGACCTCCTCGGGGGTGAGCGTGGCTTCGAATCCCTCGGGCATCAATGATCGTTGCGATACTCGAGTTTCTGCCAAATCTTCTTTTCGAACGCGACTGATCTTGCCAGTGCTATCTACCCACTCTATCGTTTGGTCGTCTTCTTGAAGCTTTAACCCAGTGATTGATTCGCCATCGACCGTCTTCGCTTGAAACACCCAATACTTCTCTTCCACACTTCGATTTGGATCAAGAATAGCAGTCATCCAAGCAGCATTGGTCCAATGGCTCAGCCCACGCAAATTCGGCGCGAGGGCCTCTTGTGCCCCCTCTCCATGATTTTGCTCGTCTTGGAGTCCATCGAAAGATTTCCTAGGATCGTGGCATACGGCACAATGCTTCGTGTAAGCTGCCTGGCCAACACTAGGATCGATTCTCGCTGGCCAGCGACTCAAGTATCCGCGGACAATTTCCGGTCGATCGGCACCCGGAGGATCCCCAAGAACTTCCTTCTTCAATTCGCTAAAACCGCCGAATCCACGCAATAACTGCAAGCTTGCTACGTCAATATCATCAATGGGAATCTCATTCGATTGGATTCGACGAAGAAGTTGTTCAAACGAAACCCCATGAGTGGACGCTAATGACAAAGTAACCGTACGGCTTTGTGCGGATAACTTCTTCCACGAATCCAGAATCTTCTCCCAGCTATCTCGCGAAGTCCTCCACAAACCGCGTAGAGCAACCGAGTCGATATCGCTCGCTTCTCCATCCGTCAAAGCGGCGAGTAAACGCTCATGATCCTCTGACCAAGCACCTCCCATGCGTGAAAGAAGGAGTTCCATTGCGGCTTGCAAGGTGGCGGTATTCGAGCCATCTGACGATTTCAAATACTGATCCCAGGTTTCGCGAGCAGCAGTAAGGAGGCGTTCAATCGCTTCGTTATCCAGTCCACTGCTATCCGCAGAAGAAAATTGCCTCGCAAGCATAAAATGCCACGCAGGCCTGCTACTTTCATGTTGATTGTCGTTAGCGGGGGCGGAAGTTGAGATTGTTTGGAGCAGTTGCGATTTGAGTTCCGGTGAGCATCGCCCGACGAGCTTCTCAATCATGCGCCTAACATTTGTCGCATCTTCCTTGCTATCCAGAGTACTCCGTAACACTGCATCAATCGAAGTTGGCGACAGAAACGCAACACCTTCGATCATCGCACCACTTTTAGCGCCAGCCACCATACTCTCCGCGATTTGTTTCGCAAATCGATCTCCCGCTTGGCTTGCCAAAACTGCGTAGGATAATGCTACGTCTCGGTGCTCTTCGAGCACTTTCGGGGATATACCTGTAAGAAACGAATCCCTTAAGCTCTCTATATCGCTAGCTTCACTAGATTCCGACATTTGGTGCCATTGATCCAATAGCACCTTGAGCGTTGCCGGAGCTAATCGAGCCACATCGTTGATTAACGTATCTTTCGGGATCTGGCCGATATGCATCAGTACGTAGGTTAACCGTACTTGAGCGCGTACCTCGGTTGCCCCAATCCAATCCCTTTGTAGACCTTCAATTTCTTCGCGACCAACCTTCCCGGCGTTGAACCGATCAAGGAACACTTGCTGCGCTAAATCCGCTCTCGCAGCGTTAGGCCCAGTGATTTCTCGTTTGAGTTGTTCGTTAGAAAAGTCGCGAAAATTCTCGTGGGGTAACGGCTGAAAATCCTTTCTATGGATCCGGTAGATGCGCCCACGATCTTCCCCGGCTCGCAGATTGATTCGTCGTTGCCACTCTTCCGGAATCCACTCTGGATGCTCAATGACATATCGGTACATATCAACCACCCACAGCGTTCCGTCTGGCGCATTTTCAATTCGCACGGGACGAAACCAAGGATCACTGCTGCGAATGAATTCGCTTTTTGCATCCTCTGCGATACGTCGAGCCTCCCAAGACACACCGAGGGGTGAAACTTTGTAGCGAGTGACAAGATTGTGCACAGGTTCGCATACCAATGCGTACCCTCGCATCCCTTCCCCTTGGCCGGCTCCCCGATTGATGATCGTACTACAAGCAGAAGTGAACCGATTGATTGCGTACAAATCGTTAAACCTATCCGCTTGCTGACTCAACGGATAGACGGGGGGAATGCTAGGCGGATCCGTCATTAAGTTGAAACGTTTAGAAGGAAAATGGCCTGACTGACTCATCCATCGTTGCGGAAAGAGGTAGTGAAACATCGGCAAGCTATTTTCGTTACCGAACCAGTTTCCGAATTCGTCAGTTGTCCGAATGTATTGTGTGACTCCCGTTTCAAGCCTCAGATCTGCTTGGTCTGGGTCAAGACTCAAATCCCAACCACGAATTTGTAAAGATTTCTCTGGTTGTTTTCTCAGCAGCCCATGACCGCTGACGGTAACCTCTTCCGCTCCACCGCCCGGACCGAAGTGCAAGCGATGATCCATACCGTATGTAAAACCATGAACCCGGTGCTGCGGATTCCCTTCCGGAAAGCCAGTGACAAGATCCACCCTTTCATCGCATTTCCCATCGCCGTCCGTGTCACGCGCAAAGAAGATATTAGGCGCGCAAGCAACCACAACACCATCTCGCCAAGCGTAAAGACCGGCGGGATAGTCCAGGCCGTCGAGAAATACGGTTGACTGATCCATCTTGCCGTCGCCATCGGTATCGCGAAGGGTTTTGACGCACCCAGACTTTCCACCAAGGGGATAGTCGGACATTTCGACTACCCAAACTTTACCATCGGAACCGAACGATATACCTACAGGATCCGTCACCAATGGTTCACTTGCGACTAACTCAATGACCCACCCCTCGGGGACTTCGATGCTCGCGAGAGAATCCTCCGGAGAGCGTGGTTGATCTGCGAGGATCTTCTGCTTCGTCATTTGCAAAACGCGGTCGACGATTTGGTCTTCGGTGCCCCAGTCCCAGCGCCCAGGTTGCCCGTAGTAAAGCATCGACCCGTCAACTTCATAGCCACCCTCTCTGCTGACTCGCTCACTTGCAACGTAAGCAAACACATCGTCAACATACCCAGCGACCCAAACGTTATCGAACTGACTGAGTTCCTTTTCGAGACGAATTTGGTAATCCACCACTACTTCGCCACCCATAAACACCCAACCTAAGTCTTTGCCAAAGGTCCAAAGGTGCACAGGTGCGGGATAGGTTTCTGGGATACGGTCTTTTCGCGAGAGCAATTCAAGCCAAGTATTTGCAAAGTTGCGTTCGTGGGCCGAACCGCTGTTTTGCATTTCTTTGAGCTTCTCTGGCGTAGGACGATTGGTAGAAGCGAGTGCAACTAAGGTGAATGCGGCGCTGGTAGGTGCTGGGAGGGGCTTGAGGCTACCGCCAAGTACGGCCTGCACAGATTGGGCCATCTCGGAACCATGTTGGCGAGAGAGTTCGATCGTCCCTCGAGGATTTGGATTCGCATCGGCTCCGCATCCGATGATTGGCAAAGCGATACAGTCCGGGTTATTCGATTCCAAGATCCCCGCGCTGATTCCCCCCCAGTCGGCACTAATACGATTCGCATCCGGGGAGATAGAGGTGCTGTGACATGCGTATTGATAACTGACCGCTACTAGCCTGCCCTGTGCATCGGTCACCTTTAGAACTCGAACGTTTCGATCAACCGGGCCATCGTCCACCGTCCCAATTCCAACCCATTCACTCCCTTTGAGCACCCGACGATTAATCGCAAACTCTGCTCGCCCAAGCCCGTATTCTACGTTTCCCGGCCGTTGACTCTCAAATGCTTTGAGGATGACATCGCTGATTCGATCGATCATCATCTGCGTGGTTCGCAATATCGCTTGTTGCTCAGCTTCCGGAAAAGGAACACCAAAGAGGTTAGGGATCAAGCCCTCAAGGTGTGGAGCCGTGTGAGAATGCGTTGTGCAGAAAACAATTCTTGAGCGAGGGATATCCAATTTCGGCAGAACCTTCTGCAGGATCTTCTCGGTCATCACTGAAGTGATTCCGATCGCATCGATCGAAACGATCACTAAAGCCTCTTTAGGATTTGGCTTCGGGTTCGTGCTACCGGCCTGTGAGTCTTTAGTAAACGGAGTAAGGATCAGCGCTCGGGCCGCCAACCTATCTTCAATGCCCACAGCAGGTGTGGTACGTGAAGCATATCCGCTAAGGCGTACTGGCTCGTCAGGAGTAATGTCGACTTTTGCTACCCCCACATGCCAATTTGGAGCAAGTGCAGATTCTTCGGCCACTGCAGGCTGTATTGTTGACATTAGTGTTGTCAGGCTCATCACGGTAAAGCTCATCACAGTAAAGCTCATCACAGTAAAGCTCATCACGGTGAAAACTCTGACGAACATCACGAACAATTCCGCGAACCTGAATTTCAGCGATCGCGAGTGTCCTCGACTGACACCAAGAGCAGATGCTAAAGGCAACATTGGGTATCCTCAGAAGGAAGGAGTGTCGAAAGGCTATTCGGGCAGTTGATCCGACCTTTCATGCCTCGCGGTTTGACTACTAAGGTTCTTAGCCATCCAACGGGTAGCGAATCATGAAGCCTACATTGTAGCCCATAATAAGGGAGCAAGCCACGATCAGAGAAGGAGGTTCATCCTATCTGCTCTGATCGTGGCTTGGAGAAACTACTGCGATCTGATTATCTAGCAATCCGCATGAACCTGCTCATGAAAACAAATAGGGCTCAAGGGATTTGGGACACCGAACTATCGGGCGATGTCGAAAGCGTAGATAAGTTCTTGGTCTCGGATAAACAACTTCTGATCCGCAATCACAGGGTGAGCCCAGATTGCTCCGCGACCACGGTCGCTGCTCGTTTGCGAGGGCAGTTTTACCGAACCGAGTTCTTTCCAACCTTCACGGGAGGGCTCGACCAAGTAACAAACACCTTCCGAGTCGTCGTAGCAGTAGAGCAATCCGTCTGCCATCGCGATGGATCCAGATCTGGAATTGCCGGCCTTGTGGCTCCAAAGCACTTCGCCAGTCTTCAAGTCTTGGGCCATCCAAGTTCCTCGAAGTGCATTGGTAAATCCATAGATAGTACCTTCATGCAGAATGTATCCACCATGATGGTTCTCCATCGATTCCTTGTCGAAGTGATATCGCTCGGTCATCGAAACCTTACCGCCACTGCCTGCAAGTTCGATAAGCGAGTTACCTGCTTTGTACGCAGAGGAGTGATAGATTTCCTTCCCGGTGATTACGGGTGTCGGAATCACTGCGGTCTTGTTACCGGTGGTTGGATTGGTGAACTGATGCTCACCGGTTTGAGCGTTGAAAGCGACCAAACCTGACTTCGTTGCCGTGACATAAATTGGAATCCCATCAACTGTGGTCTTCATGATAGAAACGTACTGCGCGACGTCGCTGAATCCCTTGGAGACATATTTTTCATCACCGGTTTTCTTATCGAGTCCGACGATGAACTTGTCTCCCCCGGGGGTGCACAAGAGCATATCGCCGTCGATGAGAACCGATTCGCTGTAGCCCCATTGTGGCACAGCACCGCCGAAGTCCTTCACAAGATTCTTGCTCCAAACCTTTTGTCCGTTCGTTGCGTTTAGGCACGCGAGTTCCCCTAGGTCGCTGAGGAAATAGACATGGGTACCGTCGACGGTTGGAGTGCTGCGAGGTCCACCGCCCCAGCCGGTGAGGTAATCGTCGGGTTTGGTTCCTCGATCAAAGCGTTGAGCCCAAAGTTCTTTACCGGTCTTTACATCGATACAAATTGCAACGCAGTCTTCGCCACGTTGACCGATCGTGTACAGCTTGCCATTGCTGATAGCGCTCGACGAATAACCCAATCCCGACTCTTTAAAACTCCAAGCCAACCTAGGTCCCTGTTCGGGCCAAGCCTTTAAGAGCTTTTGTGAAGCAGCGATCCCGTCGCGGGCCGGTCCACGCCATTGAGCCCAATCTCCATCTTCAGCAAACAACACTCCCGCAGGAAGGATCAGACCGAGTGCCACGCTAAGAGCTTGTCGCAAGCCGTTGCGAAGTGCTCCACGACGATGGGTAGACAGTTGCCAAAGTGTCCGAGATGAACGCATGTTTTTGTTCCGGTAGGAAGGGGTAGTCGATAAAGGATTTCGAATCCGATCAGGAAGGGAACGCTCGACGAGATGAACGTCCGAGACCATGCATCGGAAGCCTACAACGCCTGCGCATTATAACCGAAACAGCCAATCTTTCAGCACCCATTCGAGAGTGGCCCAACAGCCTTCACAATCCCTGAAAACCATCGATTTTGCTAGCAAAACACATTCTTGCTTCTTTTCTAGAAATCACCTTTTGAGCTGCAGATTCGACTTGACGAACCGGGTGCGGATGGGACAAGTTGATAGAGATCGATGTGCAGGGAACCAATGGAATGGATGAACTGTAATGCATCGATGAATATCGAACTTTTATGTACTTGCACAACACTTGTTCGGGCACGGAGGCCTTCCCAGTGGACTTCTCAGCATCGCACGCAATTTCACTACGTGAGCTCTTCCCAGCGGCGCAAATCATCGGCTCAGATGACATTCAATGTGCAGCTTGTGACCAGTACCCGGAATCTCATCAAGACCAATGGGTATTTGCCTCGGGCATGTCACCTTGGTCTGCTCCAGAACGAGATGTTTTGACGGCTCAATCAAATGGTGCCATTGGCGTGTTGACTGAGCAGTATCTGCCGACCTCATTACCGCAATGCATCGTCCCAAATGTTCCCGACGCATTTGCTCAACTTGCAATGCAACTTGCGGGCGCACCCTGCCAAAAGATCTTAACGATTGGAGTCGTGGGAACTCACGGCAAAACTTCAGCATCCCTGATGATTGCCTCCATGCTCAAACGCATTGGCAGGACGGTAGCCTATCATACGTCGCTCGGTGCTTCGACCGGCAAGCAAACCGGGCTAGTTGCCGATGCAAATGCCGATGCGATGGTATTGGCGGCTTGGCTCAAACAGAGTGTCAGTGAGGAAGCCCCGGCGGCTGTCTTAGAGATTAGCGACGAGATGCTCAAATCGCATGCCGCTGCTGGAATCCGATTTGACGTTCTTGTGTTCACTTCATTGCGACGAACGCAGCGTGCAGATTGCTTGCAAGCCCGCGGCATTGAGAATGCAATGAGCCAATTAGTCGATCAGCTCAAAGAACATGGAGTGGTCCTGGTCAATGCGGACGACGCTCGTCTGAATCGTTGGGCTGCTCGCTGCTGTCCGGGAGCGGTATCCTATGGATTGGATGCCCAAGCCGACGTGCAAGGCAAGCGTATGAATGCGATGCGTGGCGAGCAGTCTTTGATGGTGTCTGCCGGGAATTGCGTCGCGCCATTGACCAGTACTATCCTCGGTGATCACAACGCGAGACACATGTTAAGCGCTGTAGCTGTAGGGTATTCTTTGGGGCTTGAACTCTACGAAACCGTTTGTGGTGTAGAACGACTTCAGCGGATTCCAGGAAGATTGCAACGACTTAGCAGCGAGCACTCGACTTCCATCTATGTCGACAGTGCTGACCAAGCGGATCGATTGGCGGTCGCACTGCACGCTTTGAACAAAGATGGCACGCCGGTGACTTGCGTCGCCGAGGTCCCCGATGCTGCAACCCCGGAGCAACTTGCAGCCTTCGGACGCGTGCTAGAAAAGTCTGCGTCGTATGTCATTCTCACACAAACGCGCCGAAGCATTCGTTTTGGCCAAGCTGCGATGTGGCAAGTTCTCGACGGGTGTGAACGGCCAGGCACCATCCAAATCGTTCCGAATCGACGCGCAGCGATCGACCTCGCGATCCGTTCCGCTCGACCCGGCGAAGCAATCTTGCTTGCTGGCTGGGGCGCAGATCGCTGGACGACGGAGAAATTTCCCAAGCCACAAACGGACATGGAAGCAGCAGCGGAACTACTCAACGAATTCGTCAACGAACCGACCGCTCCAGTAGTAGAGATGCCGATCCCTTCGCTGAAAATCTTTCGTGGAATGGCTGGCTAAAGCCCCTAAGATGGATTGCGTTTGCGCGTCGGAGCTTCTTTTCCATTCTGTCGCGCAGAGGGGGCTTCGTCCTCCCACTCCTTGACCATCGCAGTACCATCCTCTCGCACACTTTGTAATTGTGCAATTCTCCGCTTGGCACCTTCTAGTTGCCCATGGCAAATCTGAATCGCTTCGACTGCCTTGGCGTATTCGGCAAGCATCTCCTCGAGTGGAAGTGTGCCCCCTTCCAACTTGCGCACGATTTGTTCAAGCAACGTCATGGCTTGTTCAAAGGTCAAGTTGGAACTCTCGTCGGATGGTTTCGATTTAGCCATAACTTTGATTCACTGTCTCGAAGCAATCATGCAACAAATTCTCGGGCAATAGTTTACCGAGGAATCGCGTAGTAAACTGCCGGCGGCAGTGCAAATTTGACCGGTAATGGAAGATTTACGTCCTTCGGCTTCGGCGATGAATTTTGTTGCCAAGCTTGACTGAGGGATTCCACATTTTGTCCTGCGAACACGATAGGCCCCTGCCGCGTCTGATCCCCGATAGGAATTTGCGAGCGTCCCGAAACGTCCAATTCAATGATGAGAAGATTCGGATCGTCATTGCCATAGGTATCTTTGGACACTATCTCGAAATGCTCACTCGACGTTGCCGCTTTTGACCTCTCAAGCTCCGTTCCGTTTAGCCATGCCCTAAGAATCCTTGGGTGATAAAGCGTAACTGGCCCAGAAAAAGCTTCTGGGGGGATTCGTAGCGAGCATCGTAATAGGAGTTTTTCAACCGAAGCTTCAGGATTGGGTTCCAACTGGGGTGCGATTTGAGTATTTCGCCCCTCTTCACCTTCAGCCCCAGTGCCATTCAATTCTGTACCGAACCATTTGTCGCGAATATCTGACCAATTCACGATCTTCCATTCGATCGGCCTGGGTTTCGAGAACGCATCCACCAATGATGGGACTTCGTGAGGTAACAAGTCCTTTTTTTCTCGCCTATCTCCCGGAAATACGATGGGACTACCGAATGCTATCTGGTCACTCGTGATTGTCGGACAAATCGTCTCTTCGATATAAGTGATCATTAAATCGTTCCCGGAGTAATGATCTACATGAGGCCAAGCCCTTGGACTGTACATGCAGTCAGTTAAATCTCGCACGAGTACGACGTCCATTCCGTTGGCAACCAATTGACGAAGTCCAAAGGGACGCCCAAGTACGCACATGTTCGTATGCACCCCCAACATGATCACATGCTCTATCTGACGATCTTTGAGTATCGCCCACACCTCATCACCTTGGTCGCTGATGTAATCGAGATCCTTGTCGATTTGTAAGGCTTTGTTTTGCGATTTCCAAGGCATGGCAGGGTCGCGTCCCAGCTCTTTAAGTTTCTGAGACCAGACTTCAAGTGACCGTGGGTCAGAATCGTCTCCCCCATCGGATTGATCAAGCGGATACAAACGCTCCACTTCTTTCTCGATGCGGCAATTCCATGATGTAATTCCGGGCGGAAGATCTTTCTTGGGAGTCTCGAAGGCTCGTATCCGAGCTGGATGATCTTCGTAAAACGCCATGCAATCACTCGGCGCATGGATGATCACCGAACCGGCTCGTCTTGTACTCCGAAGCAACGCGTTCATCTTTGGAACGATTTCTCCCAATCGCATAACCGCACTTGGGCTGTGATGATAATCCCAAACGTCACAAACGATGACAGCTGTTTTCTTCGGATCCCAGTGCGTTACCTGCTCAGCCCGAAAGTACCGCTGCTTGCCATTCCCACCGTTCTCCTCACCCTGCCACGCTGTCCGTTTCTGAATGGTGTACGGCTGACCTTCCCGGGCGGCTCTTAACTCAGCCGCTTTTGGTGGTCTATTATTCGGATTGATGTCTCTTTTTTTCTCACAGCCACGCATAAGTAATCCAGGCAAAACAGCAATCAAAATCGCAGCCGACACAAGGGCTCGAATGAAACTAACCCACCGACTAAAACTGGAGTGGTTAGATTGGGGGCTTTGATTCATCGATACGGACTCCTTCCAGAATGAAGGGACGAAGTATTTTGCGATCCATCACGCCCGAATCGATGGCCGGGATGAAAACCTTCATTGTTGTATAACAAACAGCGGTATTTGTCAGCTTCGATGCGTCACAACTTAAAGATCGTCAGTTCCGAAAGTGAACCCAACTCCCAAAAACGGAGATCTTGCTATTGTCTGCAAACTGAGGTAACTTAAATGCTTCGGAATAGATCAGTCTGCGGGTGTAACTCAGTGGCTAGAGTGCTAGCTTCCCAAGCTGGAAGTCGTGGGTTCGAATCCCATCACCCGCTCTTTGGTACTTGTTTTAAGCAATTTTTTGCGTCTTCGTGTGGATTCTCTACCCTGAAGTGCTTTGAAGGGGAGCCCCCGTAAAGTTCAGGGGTTAGCAGTACTCCAGTATCCAATTGACGTGATGCCTCGAACACACGTCGCACGGTCACACGTCGCACGGTCACACGTCGCACGGTCACACGTCGCACGGTCACACGTCGCACGGTCACACGTCGCACGGTGCAAACTCGGGTAGGTAGGACTCTCCGATTACCCTTCTGACGAACTTTCGATAATCCTGTTTTCGAGCTTTTCAATTGTGTATCGGTTTGTATCCAATTCACGCTGAAAGGGGGCAATCGATTGCACGATGTGAGTTTATCGCTCAGACTGTTCAGTCGTCCTAGCAACACGTTGCGACACGCCCGGTTCAATTCCCTCCTCTACAACGCGTACATCGGACTGAAAACTTATGCCGACAGTCTTATTGGTCGAAGATGACCCGAAACTCGCAAGGGTCATCTGCGACTATCTCATGGAGCACGCTTATGAAGTTACTGTTGAGATGTACGGTAATATTGCAGTTCGCAGAATTATCGAAGAGAACCCGGATGCAGTGATTCTTGACATCAATCTGCCCGAAATGGATGGGTTCGCTATTTGTCGTCAGGTAAGAAACGCATACCAAGGGGCAATAATCATGCTCACAGCAAGAACAGGGGACATGGATGAAGTCCTCGGACTTGAGCTCGGTGCGGAAGACTACCTCACCAAGCCAGTACGTCCGACCGTCCTCCTGGCACGCTTGGGAGTTCACTTAAAGCGTGGGACGGTTGCAAAAGGATCTTTCGACGACACCCTTCACGTCGGAGACCTGAGAGTTTTCCCAAAGCGCCGCATGGTAGAATTGCGTGGAAAATCAATTGATTTGAAAGCTGCTGAGTTCGATCTACTTGTCGTGCTTGCCCGCTCTCCGGGAACAATCATCACGCGAGCAGATTTATTTGATCGATGCAATCCTGGGGAGACATTTGACTTCCGTGATCGTTCGATCGACCTGCGTATATCCAGATTGCGAAAGAAACTGCAGGACGACCCAAATCAACCCAAACTCATTGTCTCTATTCGAGGGAATGGTTATATGCTCGTAGATCAGCCATGATTCGTCTATTCTTCAAGTTTTCAATCGCCACGATTCTCCTGGGATTTCTGTTCAGATCGTTTTTTTACAGTTACCTCGAATCCCAAGTCTTCACGGATCGTGATCGCGTACTCCCCGGTATGACCCAAGTCCACGTCGGTGGCTTAAGGGTTCTAGCAAAGGAGCTAAAAATCGGGGACGAAGAAACCAGAAGAAATCGATTGCAACTCGTTCAACAAGAATTTAGCGCGCCAATTGAAATGCGTGAACTCGCGGAACTCACTCACTCTAATCGTCGACTACTAGCCAAGAATGATGGATTTATTCATAGTTACAGCGGTAATATAATCGACTACCTTGGAGTCCCTTTCGATGAGACTCATTACCTTCGGTTGGGGCCCATTGCAAACCGATTCAATTCCACCATCGAAGCGGAAGCGGTAGATTGGCTGAGGATCATTGCGAAGAAGCTCGAGACAACAGACCAACCTGCCGAGGAATTGCAGCGGATCTCGAAGGTGGCTCAAATCCAGGTCTCGTTGATACCTCAAGGAGAGATTCCGGAGGAAGCTATTAAGCGAATCGGAGAAATCGGCACTCCCACCTTTTATTCGTACGCAAAAAACTACTTCGTCTTGATGCCTATCAAAAATACTCAAGACTTGCTTCGACTAGGGCCGCTTCCAGAGGTACGAACCACAGCGAACGCCATAAACAACTTTACAATGGGCTTATGGCTTTCCAGCATCCTCCTTTCAACTGGATGGTTGGTTTACAACCTCGCAAATAAATTTAAAAGAATTGAACAAGCGGCACTTCGGATCTCTCAAGGTCGATTCGATACAAGAGTCGACGCTACCCAAGCAGGTGAATCAAGTGTCTTAGCAAATGCGTTTAACTTGATGGCGGAAAGAACCGAATCTTCGATTCAATCAAAAGATGAATTACTACAGATTGTTTCTCATGAGCTTCGTACCCCCCTATCTCGACTTCGCTTCGCTGTAGAGTTACTAGAAGTCTCCAAGGACGATGAAGCCAAAAAGGCTCGCATGACGATCATTCGTCAGTCCATCGATAATCTCAACGCAATTGTTGATGAGGTTTTCGAGTACATGAAAAATGAGGACAAAGACTTAGTGAAATCTCGGGAAAAAATTGAGATAGAACGCAGCTTGTTCCCCGTGCTTGAACTATTTCGTATCGACCATCCAGAGATCCAATTCCTTTGGAATGTGCAGGGGGCTTCCAATCTGCACGATATTTACGCCGACCGGGTTGAATTTCATCGAGCGATTGGCAATCTCCTATCGAATGCCTTTCGATTCGCAAAATCCCAAGTTCAAATCCATGTGTATGCAATTTCGGATGCTGTTTGCGTCGATATCGAAGATGACGGTCCAGGAATCCCGAAAGAGAAGAGGTTAGATGTCATCAAGCCGTTCTTCCGACTGGTCCCCCAAGTCAGTCATAAGTCAGGAGACTCTTCCCACCAAGACTCGACCTTGAAGGGCCGACCAATTTACGAGAATTCCTCCGGTGGATTGGGTTTAGGCTTGGCGATCGTAGATCGAATTCTAAAACAGCATGGTGGATCACTAAGTTTCGATCAAGGGCCACTCGGAGGATGTTTGGCAAAAACCTCGTGGCCCAACACCTCAACAACACCATCGCATTGATCGCTAGAGTATCAAAAGAGACGTTGAAAACAATCGAAACTACTTCCAAGGCCAATCGCTTCCGAGAGCACTTTTCTGTTCCGCGTGTAATTGCGCGATACCTTGTTTCGCAAGTTTGAGCAAGGAGTGAAGCTCTTCATCATCGAAAGTCGCCTCCTCTCCAGTCCCTTGAATTTCAACGAACTTATTGCGTCCAGTCATAACAACGTTCATATCCACGTCAGCCCGTACGTCGCGCAGGTAATCTAAGTCCAAACTTGGCTGACCATCAACGATTCCTACACTAATTGCAGCAACGCTATCGCGCAAGGGATAGGCATCTGCACCCACCCCCTTGAACACCGAATTTACCGCATCTATCAATGCAATCATACCGCCGGTAATCGCAGCCGTACGCGTGCCGCCGTCAGCTTGAAGCACATCGCAATCGATTGTCAATGATCGTTCACCGAGTTTCTCAAGGTCGGCAATCGCACGGAAAGACCGGCCGATCAATCGTTGAATTTCTGTCGTTCTTCCATCGACCTTCCCACTTCGCTCTCGCGATTTGCGTTGCGGTGTACTACCTGGCAACATGTTGTACTCAGCGGTAATCCACCCCTTCCCCTTTCCAACCATCCAGTCAGGAACTTTGTTTTCCAAACTGACGGTGCAAAGCACGACGGTTTCACCGCAACGGTAAAGCACGCTACCTGGAGTGGTCTTTGTAAATCCTCGGACAATGCTTACCGGGCGAATGGAGTGGCTCATGGATTTCCTGCTTTACCTTGAATTACAACTTGAATTTCTTTTTCACTGAGTGCTCGATCAAACATCATAAGCTCATCGAGGTCACCGATATACTCGATCCCAATCATGACGGCCGTTTTATCTAAATCCCAAGTGAATCGCATTGGGTTATCAAGCGTACCTTGCAATTTTCCGTCTAGATAAAGTGACGCATGCGCGGGCTTGCCCCCTGGTGCATTCACTCCTTCAAAAGTGTACGCGACGTGTTTCCAAGCCGTGCGTGTAAAACCTGGTTTCTTGACAGTTACCATGGGACGTTTTTCCACCGGCCATTTCTCCCAAGGAGTATTCTCTGGATTCCAGAATGCTAAATCCGAAAAGACCCCTAATCGAAAATCTCGGGGGAGGTCTTTATCGAAGTCGACAAAAAAAGCCCCGTCGTTCCAAGCCTTCTGTGTGATTTGTATTGGATCGCAATACCCAGGCTTTAGATCTTGATCCGCATCAAGCCGCATCCAGAAAGCGACCGTCCCGTTCCAAGGGGCTTGAGCATTCCCATCGTTGCGGTAAGGGAGTACATCCCCGCGATAACAAATCACCTTCGGGTTTTTATCCGAAAAATGCAAGCAGTCACCAAACACCCCGCTTCCCTTCGCGATCGTCACATCCGAACGATGAATCCCAGCGGTCCACTCTTTGCGTGCAAGCGACTCAGTGGTGTAGACCTTTCCATCTCCACGTTTTACTTTCGCGTCTGCCGTAACATCAAAGGATGCGTGAAAAAACAACGCCGTGCGCAGCAGTTCCATGTTGACTTCTTGTCCGTGGCACCGAGATAAACCGGTGCCAGGCGTCCAAATTGAAACGATCAAGAGTAGTGGCATTACAAGTCGCACAAAGGGCATCGCTACGTCCTCTGCAACTAGGTTCAAACAACCGTTCAACCACTTTTTTGTCTTGCTAGTCGTTCTCATGCGTACTCTCCTTATGTCCA
>JBEICB010000170.1:0-10162 GCA_040373655.1 Pirellula sp.
CGATCTAACTTGTCCCCCTGCAGCTTGCTCTCCGCTTCGAACAACTCCTCGTCTGCTGCAAGCTCTGCAACGATTTTTTCAACGCTCAAAGACTCGGATGAATAGAACCGATCGATCGCCGCTTTGATCTCTCGCTCCGTAGCCACCACCATCTCTATGTCCAAACCAAGAAACGTCCGCAGTTCGTCTTGGATAGTCAAGTTCTGCGGGTCGCAAGTCGCGACCGTCAAGCGATTCCCATCGAAACGAACGGGTATCACTCGATACAACTGCGCCATCGTCTCCGTGAGCTTTTCCAAGAGATCCTTGGGGATCGGGTTGTCTCCTAACGAAACAACCTTCATGTTCATCTGCTCACCGAGCGCTTGTGCTAACTGCTCATCGGTGATCAGCGCCATGTCTTCGGCCAACTTGCCTAACAACGCGCCGGGCTGCTGCTGCTGCTCTTCGAGCAACAGTTGCAATTGCTCATCGGTGATGAAACCCATGTCGACAAAGATCTGACCGATTTTTCGCTGAGACATGAGAAGACTTTAAGGTTAGTTGTGAAGTTATTAGCCACCGGATTGCGACTTGGATTCGGACAAAACACTCAAGCGATAGATAGGCGGCATAGTTCTGCCACCTTATCTATCATCTCTATCATGTAGCGATCAGCTACCGTGATCGAATTCTTCTTCTTGCTTCTCGTCTTCAACCCCGCGCCGCGCGTTGACGATCCGCTTGGCCAAATCATCAGGCCGGTGCGCCTTGGCAAGAATGTCTTCAATCTCAACCTTGCCATCTCGCCAAAGATTAAACAACGAGTCATCCATCAACTGCATCCCGAACTTCGCCCCAGTCTGAATCGCCGAGCCGATACGGAACGTCTTGTTTTCACGAATAAGGTTCGCAATACCCGGAGTAACCACGAGAACCTCATAAGCCGCACAACGACCACCACCGATCTTCGGAATCAGTGACTGTGCAACAACCCCCAGAAGACTCGTCGACAACTGCGTTCGAATCTGGTCTTGCAAGTTCCCTGGAAACGCATCAATCAACCGGTTGACTGTTCCTTGAGCACTGTTCGTATGCAACGTACCGAAGACGATGTGACCGGTTTCTGCGGCTGAAATCGCCGCCGAAATCGTTTCCAAGTCCCGCATCTCACCGACCAGAATACAATCCGGGTCCTGCCGCAACGCTCGCCGAATCGCTTCCGAGAAACTCGGCACATCCACCCCAACCTCACGCTGGTTGATCGTGGACTTCTTGTGGTCGTGATAAAACTCAATCGGGTCTTCAATCGTGATAATGTGGTGATCGTGATTGATGTTCAAATAATCGATCAAACTAGCCAACGTGGTACTTTTTCCAGAACCCGTCGGACCGGTAACCAACACCAATCCACGCGGACGCAATACCATCTTGACCACCGATTCCGGCAATCCCAACTGCTCCGGAGTGAGCTTGTCGTTGGGGATCTGACGCAGAACCATCGAAATGTTCCCGCGTTGCTTGAAAATCGATACCCGAAACCGCGCTAACGTTCCGAATGCAAAGCCAAAGTCCGCCGACCCGGATTCTTGCAACTCACGCTGACAGCGCTCCGGTGCAATACTCTTCATCAATTGCATCGTGTCGTCAGGCTCTAATACCTTCGTCTCAAGCTTCCGCATACGACCATGAAGCCGAAATACAGGAGGTTGCCCGACAACGATGTGAATGTCGCTTGCCCCCTGCTTAACTGCAGCTTGAAGCAACTTATCAATAAGGACGGTAGCCATGGATTACGCGTTGGATAAGAGGATCGATGAGCTTTTCCCGCTCGGGATTCTGAATCCCAAGATCGGATACCGGAGGCTCGAATGCCCAGGGTATTCTAATCAAGTTCCACAGAGATAAAGAGTTACGAGCGGAAAGTCGGGGGTTAGCACGGAAAAAATAATGCCAGAGCCCCCCCTCAGGTCGCTTTTTTCGTTTAGCAGTCAGCCGCAGGCGTACCGTTTTTTCGTTTAGCAGTCAGCCGCAGGCGTACCGTTTTTTCGTTTAGCAGTCAGCCGTAGGCGTACCCTCCTCGACCCTGTACCGCTAGCTCGCGGTAGCCGCACCCGCCAACACCTCTTTGACAACCTGTTCGATCGCGATGTACTCTTGCTCGGTTTTCTTGGCCGATCGATAAACTTCGTCTAATGTTGTTATCCCTGTGATCACTTTTCTCAATCCGTCGCAATACAGCGTCGTCATTCCTGACTTGATCGCTTCGGTCCGCAAATCCGCCGATGACTTCGCTGCGAACATCATCTCCCGGATCCGTCCATTGATCAGCATCAGTTCATAAATCCCAATCCGTCCCCGGTATCCCTTCTTCTGACAATACGGACAACCCTTGCCCTTCGCGAACTTCGTGTACGGCAAGATCGACTGTGGCATCCCCGCCTCCTCTAGTACCGAATCGCTGAGGTTCAAGTTGTACTTGCACCGTGTACAAATCTTCCGTACCAACCGCTGCGCCAAGACCGCGATGACCGAACTGGCCACCATGTAAGCCGGTACCCCCATGTCGGTCATCCGTGTAACGGCACTGGGCGCATCGTTCGTATGCAGCGTACTGAAAACTAAGTGTCCAGTCAGACTGGCCTGAATACCCATCTGAGCGGTCTCCGTATCTCGCATTTCCCCCACGAGGATGATGTTGGGAGCTTGCCGCAACATGGCTCGAATGATCCGAGCAAAGTCGAGTCCGATGTTGTGCCGGACTTCCACTTGGTTGATGCCCGGAAGGTAGTACTCAACCGGATCCTCCGCCGTGATGATCTTCCGGTCGGGACGATTCAAGGCGTTCAAAGCCGCATACAACGTCGTCGTCTTGCCCGAGCCCGTCGGGCCGGTGACCAAGAAAATACCATTAGGCCGCTTAATGAGCCCCGTAAAGTTCTTAAAGTCCCGGTCACCAAGCCCCAGTTGCTTGACCCCCACCTTGATGTTGTCTTTGTCTAGCAGTCGCATGACGGACGACTGACCATGGCTCGTCGGAATGACGGAAACCCGCAAATCGAGCTCCTTCTCCCCAACCGTAATCTTGATCCGCCCGTCCTGAGGACGCCGACGCTCGGCAATGTCCATCTTCGCAAGAATCTTGATCCGCGAAAGAATCGCACCTAATAGTCGCCGTGGGGGTGAATCCCGTTCCACCAACACCCCGTCAATCCGATACCTGATCCGCACCCGATCTTCGAACGGCTCAACGTGAATGTCCGAAGCCCGCAACTGAACAGCTTCCTGAATCATCAGGTGCACTAATTTCACCACTGGGGCTGAATCATCCCCCTCGCCATCGCTGGCGGTCATCTTGTCTTCTTCGGTCTCGGTGAAGTCGATCTGGGTGTCGGTGAACTCTTGCAACATCGAGTCAGCCGACTCTTCACCCGCTTGACCGTAATACCGGTTAATCGCTTCGAGAATGTGCTCCTTGGGGGCCAAAGCCGTCTCAACCTTGCGGTTCAGAATAAACCGGAGCTTTTCGATCGTTTCGATATCAAACGGGTCGTGCACCAAGACTTTGATTGTCTCGTCTTCATCGGAGACTGGAATAATGGTGTTTTCTCGAGCAACCGACTCGGGCACCAATTCAATGATGTTGTCTGGGATCCGAATCGCGGTTAAGTCCACGTACTCGAAGTGGTGGAATTCAGCGAGGGCCTGCGTAACTTCTTCTCCGGTGGCATACCCCAAAGCCACAAGAACATCTCCTACGTTCTTGTCATCTTTTCGCGCGATTGACTTCGCTTCGTTGAGCTGGTCGAGGGAGATGGTACCACGGGAGAGGAGAAGGTCGGTGAATTCCCGAGCTGGGCTAGCCATGGACTGGACTCCGTGAAACAGATTTGAGAGTGAGACAGTTTTTCAAGTCAGACAGGTTTCTGCGAGATCGTTCTGCGAAACTGGTTTGAGCGATGCAATGAAGAATCGCGAAAGGTACTAAGCAGTCAATTTGGGGTGCTAAGAACCTCGGCGATAGCGTAATGTTCAAGTATATCGTGCGGGGGGATGGTGTCACAAACACGAATCGGCTGGGAACGCGACGAATTCCATGAAAAATAGTGAGCCTAGTGCTTCTCGAACCCTGATCCTTTTGGCGCTGTTGACCTTATATATCGTCTGGGGGTCTACTTATCTGGCGATCCGTGTCGGCGTAGAGACGTTCCCACCGTTCCTCATGGGCTCTACCCGTTTTGCCGTCGCGGGACTGGTTCTCTACGCGATACTCGCCTGCCGAGGCCCCGTTGGCTTGACTCGTAAGCAGTGGATCGATAGTGGAATCGGAGCATTTTTTATGCTCCTTGGCGGTAACGGATTGGTTTCTTGGGCCGAACAAGCCATTCCGTCGGGAGTGGCCACTTTGGTGATCTCTCTAAATCCAGTCTTCTTCGTTTTGGCCGAATGGTTGGTTTCCCACTACGGCAAAGCTGGATTGAGCAGGAAGGCTGGCCGCCCAAACCTCTGGACTTGGGTCGGTCTGTTCGTCGGCTTCCTCGGCCTGCTGATCCTAGTGGCTCCCTCGTTGGGGGAAGGCTCCGGCGAAGTTTTTGATATCGCTCGACTTGGAGGCCTCATTCTGGCTTGCGTGAATTGGACCATTGGTTCGATGTTCGTACGACACGCCCGCGATCCAGCCGAACCGATGCTCGGTGCAGCTGCCCAAATGCTCTGCGGTGGCGGTTGGATGCTTGCGGCAAGCTACTTCGCTGGTGAACTGGTCGACTTCCGATGGTCCCAAATAGCCCCAGAAGCTTGGTGGGCCTGGGGTTACTTAATTCTCGCCGGCTCTCTTTTAGGATATACATCATTCGTTTGGCTGATGAAACACACCTCGCCAACCCTTGTGAGCACCTATGGGTACATCAACCCCATCGTGGCGGTTTTCTTGGGCTGGTGGATCCTCGGCGAACCGGTAGGCCCCCGCATAGCCCTGGCAAGTCTTACGATCATCGCAGGCGTCGCTCTCGTCTCCTTCTCCAAAAATCCCAATTGGTCCCTCAGGCGCAACAAGCCAAATCAACGCAACTCGGAATAACCACACGGAATAAATCGAAGAAGCGAAGACTGGTAGATTTTGCGAATCGCGTTATGATTCGAGTTCAGGGCAGATGGGTACGAGATGACTAGAACGCCTTGAGGAACATACATTGAGCGACCAGAGCAAACCCGGGTTTTTGGCCTTAGAAGACGGTAGCGTATTCGAAGGCATTTCTATTGGAGCTGCCGGGGAACGCGATGGAGAGGTCGTTTTCAATACCTCCATCACTGGGTACCAAGAGATTCTAACCGACCCGAGCTATCGTGGCCAAATCGTCACGATGACTTATCCGATGATCGGTAATGTCGGGATCAACGCAGAAGATCTGGAATCCGCACGCCCACACGCCGCCGGCTTCATTGTCCGCGAAAACAGCCGTCTGTTCAGCAATTACCGATCCGAATCATCCCTCGCCAACTACTTGATCGAACACGGTGTGGTCGCCATCGCGGGAATCGACACTCGGTCTCTTGTGCGCAAAATCCGAGACAAAGGCGCCCAACGTGGCATCCTCTCAACCATTGACTCAGACCAAGATTCATTAGTTGAAAAAGCCCGCACCAGCCCAGGCCTCGTCGGTCGCGACTTGGTCCGAGAAGTTATCCCCGAACGCATGATCTCATGGTCCCAATCCTTGCATGCACTCTCAAACCAGTACGTATACGGACAATACGCTAGCGGACCCGACGCGTCCTCACCCCATGTGGTCTGCTTGGACTTCGGAATGAAGTGGAACATTCCAAGGCATCTCGCCGCACGCGGAAACCGGGTTACCATCTTGCCAGGTACCGCAACCTCAGCCGATGTCCTGGCGCTTAATCCCGATGGAGTCTTCCTAAGCAATGGTCCTGGTGACCCCGAGCCTTTGCTCTACGCCCAACAAACCATCCGCGACTTGCTAGGTAAGCGTCCCATTTTCGGAATCTGCCTGGGACACCAACTCCTCTCGCTCGCTAGCGGCGCAAAGACCTTCAAACTCAAATTTGGACACCGCGGCGCAAATCAGCCAGTGCTACACCACCAAACCGGACGCGTCGAAATCACTTCGCAAAATCATGGCTTCGCCGTCGAAGAATCTTCCATGCCCTCATGCCTGGAGATCACCCACCGAAACCTCAACGATAACACCATCGCCGGTGTGCGGCATCGCGAAGTTCCCGCATTCAGCGTGCAGTACCATCCCGAAGCTTCCGCTGGCCCCCACGATAGCGGATATCTCTTCGATACTTTCCAAGACATGCTCAAGCGAAACAAAGCCTAGGGGAATCCAAAACACCATCCCGTCAACCTCAACGCTCGGCTTGCTACCAATCACTCCTCTGACCCCTTCGAGATCCACCCATCATGCTCGCTAAACGCGTGATACCTTGCCTGGATGTTCACGCAGGTCGAGTCGTGAAAGGAACGAACTTCGTGCAACTGCGCGACGCCGGTGACCCGGTTCAAATCGCTGCGCGTTACGAACAAGAAGGGGCCGACGAGCTGGTGTTCCTCGATATCACCGCAAGCCACGAAGAACGCGCTATCATGATCGACGTCGTGCGACGCACGGCCGACCAAGTCTTTATGCCTCTTACCGTCGGTGGCGGTATCCGCACACTCGAGGATATCCGCGACTTGCTCCAAGCCGGTTGCGACAAAGTCTCACTGAACTCCATCGCAGTTAAAAATCCTGAATTTGTTCGCCAAGCCGCCGAACGCTTCGGATCGCAATGCATCGTCGTCAACATGGACCCTAGACGGGTGCAACGCGACGGAAAAGAATTCTGGGAAGTCCATATTCACGGTGGCCGGACCCCCACCGGCATTGAAGTCGTCGAATGGGCCCAACGCGCTGAAGAACTAGGTGCCGGTGAAATTGTCGTCACCAGCATGGATCGCGATGGAACCAAAGATGGGTACGACTTGCCCATCACTTCCGCCGTCTCTCGGGCTGTGAGGATTCCAGTCGTCGCCAGCGGCGGCGCGGGCAATCCGCAGCATCTCGTCGACGCAATCAAAATCGCAGGTGCCGACGCCGTTCTGGCCGCAAGCATTTTTCACTTTGGACAATACTCCATCGCAGAAACTAAGAATTTGATGGCTCGAAGCGGTATTTCCGTTCGTCCCCGTGTATAGAATTACTGTGTATAGAATTACTTCGCTTAGTCAGAATTCCCGGTGACAGCGACCGACGCATTGAACAAAATACTTCAGGCTCAACGCGATCGGAAACAACAGCCGCCGCCGTTAATTCACCCTTTTCCGTCTCGTCGCACTTTCACTGCACCCCCAAAACAACAGGGGGTGAAGGTACGCCGTAGCCTTTTCACTTCATCCTCACTTCAACGCTTGAACTCAGAACCTCCATGGCAATCTCTGAATCACCACGACCAGGAACCCCCGCAGTCAACCCAACCGATGCTCTCGCAGCTTCGCTGTTGCGAGGGAAACAAGAGTTAGAAGTCGACAAGCTGTTCAAAGCGTGTGTCAAGCTCGAAGGTAGCGACTTGCACCTGAAAGTCGGTACCCCGCCGATCGTGCGAGTCAAAGGGGATCTGAAACCCCTGAATCGCCCCCCCATCGAAGTCGAAGAGATGGTGCGACTCTTGATCCCCATGCTCGATGAGCGAAACCGAAGAATCTTCGAAGAAGAAGGTGGTGCGGACTTCTCGTATACCGTCAACGTCGAAGGTGAGAACTGGCGGTTCCGGGTCAACATGCTCAAGCAGCTCGGCAAGCCAGGTCTCGTCGCCCGGCGAATCAACAACTTCATCCCCAACTTCGAAGGCTTGTTCTTGCCACCCATCCTCGAAGACCTCTGCAAATACGACCAAGGGATGGTGCTCTTGGCCGGTGTTACCGGTTCCGGAAAAAGTACCACCATCGCTTCCATGCTCAACTGGATTAACCGTAACTACCGCAAACACATTCTGACTCTTGAAGACCCCATCGAATTCGTTTACACCGAAGACAAGTGTTTGATCAATCAACGCGAAGTCGGCACCGATGTGAAGAACTTTGAAATCGCGATGAAACACGCGGTGCGAGAAGACCCAGACATCATCCTCGTCGGTGAAATGCGGGACGAAGAAACGTTTATGACTGCGATCCACGCCGCAGAAACCGGTCACTTGGTCTTCGGTACCATCCACGCGTCCACCGCCCCATCTACCATCGGTCGTATCTTGGACTTGTTCCCAGAAGAACTTCACAAAGCAATCCGAAACGCCATCGCGTTCAACATGAAAGGGATTGTCGCGCAAAAACTCTTGCGATCAATCAAGCAGGGTGTATCCCGCGTACCGACTTGCGAAATCATGACCTTCACCCCCATGATCCGAAAACTGCTCTTGGAAGAAAAAGATCAAAAGCTTGCTGATGCCATCCGTATCGGTGCAGCCGAAGGTATGCAAGACTTCACCATGAGTCTCAAGCAACTCATCGACGACGGTCTGATTGATAGACCAACTGCATTCGAAGTTGCTCCGAACCCGGAAGCTCTCAAGATGGCGCTCAAGGGCATCAACGTCAGCCAACCAGGTATTATCTAACCGTTTCACCGGGCCCGATCCTTAAACTGCACCCCCAACTACCACTCGAGTACGCATAGCATGATATTTGGACGAAAAAAACCGAAAGCCAACGCCAACGCTTCCAAAGGTGACGAACCAGAAGTTCCAAATTTGGAAATCAAGGCAATGGGGGTAGCGAAAGACGAAGCAGTAGGATTGCTGATCGCTTGCAAACAACTACCCGGTTACCCGCTAGCTCTAACGCTAGTTGTCAACGCCCTCAAAAGCCGCGCAGATCGCATTTTGATGGATTTCTCCACCCAAGGTACTGTAGTGCGGTATCGCGTCGATGGTGTATGGGAAGCACTTCCTGCCCTCGATAGAGCCAACGGCGATGCAGCGCTTCTCGTGTGGAAAAAAGTACTCGGCCTAAACCCCACCGAGCGAAAAGCAAAACAAGAAGGAAAGTTCGCAACGAACTTTCGCGAAATCGATTGGATCATCTCCATGATGAGCACCGGAGTGCCAAACGGAGAGCGAGTCCTCTTTACCATCGAGCGCAAAAAACCGGTTCTCAAGACCCTCGCCGACCTAGGGATGCGTGAAGCTGTAGAAAAATCCTTCAAAGGAATGCTCAACGGCAATAAAGGCCTCGTCATCATCAGCGCTCCGGCTACTCAAGGACTTCCTACCACTTGGAGACTCTCCTTAGAGAACGCTGACAAATTCGTACGCGACTGGGTTTTGATCGATAACAAAAAGAACCAAGAACCCGACGTCATCAATGTCACCGAGTACTTCTACGAAGACGGAGTCGACACCGCTGAATCACTCTTCGAAAAGGTTAGGCTAAAGCAACCAGATGTCTTCATACTACCGGTCCTCCACAATGCGGAGGTCACGGAAGCTCTCCTGAACCAGATCAACAAGGAAGACAAACACGCCGTCACTCGCGTCGTCGCTACCGATGCCATCGAAGCCGTCTTGCAAGTCCTACAAGCAAACCCCAAACATGCCAAAGGACTTGTTGCTGTCATGCAAGGAGCATTGAATCAGCGCTTGGTACGTCGACTGTGCGAAGCTTGCAAGCAACCTTACCAACCAACCCCTCAACTTCTCCAAAAGCTCAACATGCCAGCCGGCCGAGTTACCAAACTTTTCAAGCCGACCATTCCACCTCCTCCCGATCAACGGGTCGATGCCAAAGGCAACCCCATCGAAATCGAGATCTGCAAGAAATGCAATGGGCGAGGTTACTTCGGACGCATGGCTCTGTTCGAACTGCTAAGCATCGATACAGAGATGAAACAAGCCATTTTAAAGTTGAGCGACAAACCCGACGAATTGCGAAAGTTCGCTAAACAACGCAGACACCTCGGCTTCTTCGAAGAAGGTATTTTGGCTTGTGCATTGGGTATGACAAGCTTGGAAGAAATCCAACGCGCGCTGCAAGCCAAAGCCTAAGAAGCTTGAGCCCCACGTGCAAACGCGGAACATACCACCGAGCAAATGTCTCACGCGGAGAGCCATTGGCTCTCAGAGAGTTGAGAGGAGAAAGTGGAAAGTAGAATCGCATCTGCATACCATCGCACAAATGTCTCACGCG